>NZ_CP045736.1 GCF_009649075.1 Aeromicrobium yanjiei | reverse complement strand
ACAAGAATTGTGCATATGGTAATCCACTTGTTTGTCGTTCTGGGTCACCCATACGTACCTACATATGGAGAACCATACGATCCTCACATTGGCGGGCTCACTAGTATTCGAGCGCGTGCGAGCGCGCTGTCACCCCTTCACCGCGCATACGCAACGCCCATGCGCGAGGCCTGGGGCGGCTCAGGCCGCTGAGATCGGGGTTTCGGCGATCAGGTGCGCGCCAAGGACATCCTCGAGCATGTCCATGAGCGTGAAGGACTCATCCGGCGGAGGTGGGGGAGGAGCGCTCGCGTCATACGTTCCCACCGACGCGTCAACGGTGCCGAGACGAATGATGCCGAGGAAGGCCCAGTAGGCCTGACGTTCCGCCCGGTAGCGGTCGATCTGCTCTTTGACCCGTTCCAGGACACCAAATCGCTCGGCGAGCTGTTCGAGGTTCGCCTCGCCGATGACCCACTTGTTGTTTTTGCGTATGGCCAGGCCGAATGCCTCCAGCAGTTGAAGTGCTTCGTGCGCCGAGCTGACTCCTAGCCGTGAAGCGATCGCGACTTCCCGCCCGGAGAGCGGTTCGTCGGTTTGCTCCAGTGCCGCATACGCGAAGGCGGCGGTAAGACCCAGGTCCCGGAACGCCGCTCGAATCCCGTGGATTTTGCCGCGTTTCCAGGTGCGACGCCCAGCTTCGTCAGCCAGGGCGCCGGGAACGCGCAGCGAGTACGTGTGAGCGACGACGCCGGATGCTTCCTGCACCAGATCGATCAGTGGGTCGTCCTCTGCAGCGAGTCGTTTGAGGATCTTGCCGACGGTCGACTGGTCGAGGCCGGTCGCGACAGCCAAGGACCTGTTACCAAATGAGATCACGGTCGACCCAGTCTTCTGAGCAGCCTCAGCCACAGCTAGCAGTACCGCGCGGGCGCCTAGGTCGTCGTGGCGATCCTCGTCGAATGCCAGGTCCACCGCGTTCACCCACGTTCTGATCTGCTCGTAGGTGCCCCCCGCGTGTGTCTTTGGTCCCCTTGTGGTGCGTACGTGAACATCTTCTTGACTCGATGCTGAGCGACGCCGTTTTTCGAATTCGACGGCGGACTTCCAGTCCCGTAGGAGCGCCCCGTGGCGCGACTGGGGCCGGTATCGGGCGTAAAGGGATGCCAGGCCGGGCCAGGTGCCGTTCTCGAGGCGGACGGCGACGGCTGGCAGGTCCCAGCCGGCGGCGACGGCGGACCAGATGACAGCTTGGCGGGCCTCGGAGTGGGTGGAGTACCGCGCTGTGTCGTAGTCGCCGGTGCGGGCAATCTTCTGGTAGTTGGCATCCGGGGCGATGTGCTGACCCAGGGGCCGCAGCTGCGCGACGGGCTCGGCGACCGGAAGCGTCTCGCCGGTGACGGCGTACTCGCGTCTGTCGCTGGGGGAGAAGGCCACCTCGGCGGCGAATCGTCGCCATGCCCCCGGGGTGGCGCCGTGTTGGCAGGCCTCCCAGGCCGCGGTGGGTGAGCCGATGAGTTCTTGGTGGCCGCCGGTCTTGTGCCGGCTTCCAGGGGGCCGGATGCAGCCGCTGCTTAGACCGAGCATGGGCATGGGGTCCAGGGTCGGCGTGCGTGCTTCCAGGGCTCGGGCCACCTCGGAGGCGTCGTGGAATGGCAGTGGTTCGGCCATGGGGATGTAGATGTGCATGCCGCCGTTGGGGGAGCGGTCGGCGAAGTGGGGCAGGCCCAGCCGGCGAAGGGTCGCCGTCAGCGTCGTGTAGTCGCGTTGTACCGCGTCGGGGCCTCCTTTGGAGGAGTCCAGGTCGATGCAGAAGGTGCGTGCGCAGCCGGCGTTGTCGTAGATCAGCACAGCGGCCGGCTGATTGGGAAGGTCGTCGCTGATGCGCCGTTCGCGGTGCAGCGGGTACGTCTTCCCTCCGTCGCGCGACACCCGCATGCGGCCTTGTCCAGAGATCTGTTTGGCTAGCGATTGCCAGGCGACCTGTGCGCTGCGACACGCCGCGTCGTCGGAAGTTTCCGGGTACGCCAAAGCAGCGCGTGTTACCGTGGGCATCAAGAAACCCCCTAGCCAGTGGTTTCGTAGAGAGAAAGTCTGGGAGGCGTCGCCAACCAGCTGATGTGGACCGACTCACTAGCCGCCAAGCTCAAGTCGGTAAAGCTTTAAAGGCCCGCACCGCCAAGTGCGGGCCTTTGCTATGCGGAGCTCGCCATGGGCAGCTCCCTTTGGTAATCGGTAGCCAGTGGGCCATCCCAGAAGTCAGGTCGCCCGTGGGCGTCGACATCGGTGCGGCCGAGCATCAGGTCAAGAACCTGTCCTTGGGATCGACCCAGTGCATCCGCGACCGTGTCGATGCGGTCTTTTGCGGATGAGTCGATGTGGACGTTGAGCGCCACGGTCAGTTTGCCGGTGCCGCGGGTGCGCCGCTGTCGGCCGCTGCCGGCGTCTGGTCCGGTGCCGGCGAGGGGGGCCGTCTGTGTCAGGTCCGCGTGGTCGACGATGAGATCGAGCACCTGCCCTTGAGAGCGCCCGAGTGCGTCGGCGACACGGTCGATCTTCGTCTTGGTGATCGGGTCGACGTGGACGTTGAGCGCGACGGTGGCTTTACCGCTGCCTCGCGTTCGTCGCTGACGTGTGCTCCTCATGTGAATAACATAGTTGTAGTTCTACATGTGCGGCCATGTTCGCGCCTGCGTGTCGAAAAGATTCTTGTAGAACTACAAGTCGCTCGCGGCAACCGAGCAGCCTGGCGCTATGAAGATGCACGGCCCTATCCGGGTTTTCCGATAGGGCTTCACACTTCTTCATGCGCGTGAGGCTGACAGTCCGTTCAACCCTGGTTCAAGGAACACGGTTGCTCTTCGGATCGTCGTCGGCTCGAGCACCCGGCGGGCGTGACGGACCGCGACGACGGCACCCTTGGCGCGGGCGCCCGATCCGTCCGGCTGCCGACGACAGCCTCGCTGTCTAGGGCGGGAACGTCTCCATCCCAGCTCCTTGCCCGATCGCGATTTTGCCGAGGCATGGTCTGGGTCGCGGCGTGAATGTCGACGCTGACGATGATTCCGCAGTGATTCGCAACGACGGACATGCGAGTCGCCTTGAAGGGAGCGGGCGTCGTGACCGCGTCGGCCCGTGAGAACGTCACTACGAGACATGTTTGTAAGGGCTACAGCCCGAGAGTTGAGCAAGCCTCCATTCATGCCGTCGCCGTGGTGGGCGCACGGTGCCGACCCTCCCGACTCGACGACAGATCCCCAGAACGCAACCTGCCAAGGGGCCAGGTGACTCATGAGGCACGTCGAGCCAGAAGAGCCGGTACCGCCGTGCCAGCCAGCCCCGGGCCAGCCATCCCAGCCGCTCACAGGCTATTCACTTCGCAGGTCGGGCTCGAGCCGGACTCAGATCCGTCCTGTCCAATCCGGCAACCTCCGGCGGCCGTCAGATAACTCTCATCAGCGCTGCCTGGTGTTGTGCGAGCGGAAATTCGAACCCGGAACGGTAGGCGTCGACCGAGAAGCCGGAGGGGGGCTGCTGCAGTTCCGGAGGCGCCCAGAAGTAGTGAAGTTCGTTGCCATTCACGGATGCGATGAGGTACTCGTTGGCTGCTACATAACTCCGGCTGGTCAGAATGAGTATCTTCGCGGTGGAGTTGAACATGGCATTGAACAACGCGCTACCCCCAAACCCCGCGATAACCTTCGCCGCGGCAAAGGTGTGGACCTGTTCGGCGAAAGAGAGTTTCTCGGGGAGAAGAACCTTGAAGCCGTTCTGTGCAAAGAACGATTCGACTTCCGGAGTGTTGCTGCAGGTTCGTTGTGACTTGCTTCGGCGCGACAAGAAGATCTTCTCAGGGCGAAGGAGCGGCGTTGGGTCCACGCCGACCCCTGCTCCAATCGCCGCCCACGTGTTGTGGATGCCAGCGTCGATGTACCGCGGGTTGACCAATTGGGGCATGGCAGCCACCAACCTCTCGACCCGCACGGAATCCCCTTCCTCAACGAAAAGGATCTTGTCGAGCGGCACGTTGAGTGCGCTCAGCACATCTCGTTTCCACTGGGGGAGCGGCGCCTTACCCGCCTGACGGGTCATGACGGGGCGAAGGTCCGGGTACATCTTCGAGGCGACCTGCCAACCCCAGTGGCGAGAGATGGTCTCGGTCATGAGATGCCCGAAATGGGTGGGGAAGGCTGAGTCGAGGCTGTAGAAAGTTCCTGCCTCTGACTTGGCTCGGCCGGCAGTTACAGCCTCAAGAAGCCGTGCATACGACCGCGAGCCAGGTTGGATTCTCTTGTGCAAAAGACTCTTGTTCTGCCAATGACGATATGTATCAGGCAGAATAAAGTCATTGCGAGTCAGAATTTCTCGCATGTGGCAAGTGGCGTCGTTGTATGCGCGGACTGTGAGCTCGGGTACGTGGATGGTGCTCGGCTTACGCGCCTCCGATGGCTCTCCATGCATGATCAGGTCTGCGCGCGACTCGAAGGTGTATTCCGCTTGGCGGGTAACGATTTCACCCCAGGCGGCCCCGTAGCGACTGCTCAGGACTTCTTCGACGTCTGTATGCCGAAGTACCGCGAGGTGGTCTCGTTGCTTGACCACGGCCTGGGGACGACGGTTTCGCTCGAGGGAGACTGAGTCGCGTAGCTCCTTCTTGACACGTTCCGACGCGACTGAGTCGGTACTAAGCGAGCGTCCTGCGGCATCGAAGCGGTTAGTCCAGCTGCGGCGAGCACCCACTGCGATATACAACCCGCCCCGGGGCAGCACCCAAATCATCTCCCGTGCGAGTGCTGTCCGGTCGCCCTGCCGTGTGGCATCAACGATCACGTCCGGGCGCGAACGACGCTTGGCTGCGAAGACAGCTCTTGATGGGTCGCCATGGATCGACACAAACGTAGTGTCCGCTGAGACCAGACGACGACGGACGCCTCTTTCGAAGACAGGGTTTTCGATGTCGGTCAGAACCATGACCGAGAGGCTTCCGAGAGGTCTGCCGAGGCGGTGGGCGACCTTTCGGAGCTGGCGTGCAGTCGCGAGTCCAGCAACTAGCCTCCGGGGTGTGGCCTTCCCAAGTTTGGTCACGACAACACTCCATCCGGCGGGCGCCCCTTGCCCCAGACGCTTGGGCCTCGACGACGTTCACGAAGGCTACAGGCGTTCCGGCGCGAGGCGTCTTCAGAAACGCCACTTGGCGGTAGCACCTGCTCGACCGCCCGTAAGCGGCAGCGCGGCAGACTTCAGCGGAGGGCCAAGTTTTCGAGTAGGTCGCCTTCGTCGACAACTGCCAAATTTCTTTAAGCGGTGCGGTAGTAGACCCCATTTTTTCGTGGCGTTCCCCTGCGGTCAGTCCGAAGTTGAGGCGTACCTGCTCCGACGAATCCGGGCGATACACGGCTATACCTTCGGGCCCGCAGTCGTCGATGTCCGACGGGAGGCTCTGCTTGACGGACGCCGCGCTGACCATCTTGGGATCGGACTGCCAATTGGTGCTTTGAGGCTCGACCGGCGTCTGCATGTGGAGGTATGTGTTGTCCTGTCCGTGATCACCGGTGATTGCGCAGAAACGGTTCGCGTAGAAGGTGAACCCTTGCCACGTCTGCCCGCCTTCGCCGTTGACGCGCAGGGCATCTACCTTCGCCGCCCACTCCAAGACGGGGATCCGGAGTAGCGGAACAAGTCGTCCGAGCGCGAATCTGAAGCAGTGTTGCGCCCGGCGATGGACCGAATTCCGTCTGCGAGCGGCAGAGCGGCCTACCGCATCCCCGACGAGTTGAACTCGTCGGTGCTCGGCGAGGTCAAGAACGTCGGCCGCCTGAGCTACACCAGCCAGCTGCGTGATTTCACGGCTTACGCGCAGGCGCACAGCTTGACGTTCAACCTCTACGTCAGAGGTTCCACGACGTTCTCGAAGCCGCTGCAGAACATGATCGACTCGGGTGTCATTACACGAGTCCCGAATCTGGGACCATGATCGCGTGACAGCAGTAGAACCCCCCGCGCCTGATGAGGGGCCGATCCTGGCGAGCCTGGCAGAGATTGGATACGTCGTCGGTTCGCTCGCTGAGCTCCGCCATTCTGGAGTGCGCTACCGGACGGCGATTCCGGTCTTGGTCGCCGCATTGCCGGAGGTCTCAGAGACGAAGACCCTCATGGAGGTTGTGCGCGTGCTGAGTGTGCCGTGGGCGAGGCCCGCAGCGACTCTGCCTCTGATCGAGTACTTTCGCAGCGTCGAGGACGAAACGGAGCTCGGCGTGCGCTGGGCTGTTGGCAACGCGCTCGACGTGACATGGAGCGACGACTACTTCGACGAACTGGTGGAACTCGCACGCGATGGTTCCTTCGGTCGCAGCCGCGAGATGGTCGTGCTGGGCCTTGGTCGATCGAGGAAGCCGGAGGCCGTCGAGGTGCTCATCGAGCTCCTCGACGACCCCACCGTTAGTGGTCATGCGGTCAAGGCCCTTCGGAAGCTCAAGGCGCCAGCTTCCCGCCCAGGCTTGGAGCGGATGTTGGACGACGATCGGGCGTGGGTGCGCAAAGAGGCGCAGCGCGCGCTGGCGGCGTTGGACTAGCCAGCCGGCCAGATGAAGGCGGTGGCCGCACTCGCCTGCAGGTTCCCGTAGTCGATGCCGCGTCCGAACTGGCGGGCCTTGTAAGGAAGGAGGACAGTGAGGGAGACGCGTTCGGAGTGTTCGAGGGTGACGCGGACGGCGTCGCTGTTCGTTTCGGGCAGGCGGATGTGGGCGACGATTGCGGCCGCGCGCAGATTGTCCCGCTCGTCGGAGAGCGTCGCGATCAGCTTGGTGATCAGGTCCGCTGATGCCGGCTCGTCGCTACCGATGTCCGCGGCGACCATGCGCTGCTGGCCGTCAGCGTCGACCACAACTGCGTAGGGGTCGAACTCGCCGTGCGCGTCGAGCTGTTGCTGGGCGAATCCCAGCGCAGGGTCGAGCAGGCCGTCGAGATCGTCCTGTGCCTGCTGTGAGGCGGTGCCGCGCCAGTAAGCCATACCGATCAGCTGGATTGGCCGCTGAAGGCTTGGCGTGCGTGGTGTCGGAGGAGGGCACTACGCAGCCGGGGACCCAGTGAACAATTCTGACCCCAGCGGCATGTGTTCGGAGAGGACCTTGCGGACTCAGTTGTCGACCACCTGCCAAGCATCGAGCTCCACGTCTCTGTCAACTGTTTGGTGTCTTACGGAGGTCACCTCCTCGCCACGGGGTCCTTACTCGCAGCCCCCTTCACTGGAGGCACGACCGCCCTGGTTGCCGCGGGCGTAGGATATGCGTTCTCCGCTTACGGGACGGCAACGGCGTGTTGATTACGAAATTGAGAGAACTTTCTCCCGGCTACAAGCTGCTCGTTTCTTGTGCCGCCCTCGCCGCAGTCCTGTCAGTGGTACGTATCGGACTCTCTGCTGGGGGGGGCGGAACGGGCGGCCGCGTGCGTCTCTGCACTTGCCTTCGTTGTCCTGGTCCTGGCGTTGGTTCGTGCCGGGTCGCGCCGATCTCATCCTTGATCTTGTTGCTCCGGATGACGAAGCGCGCTCCAAGCGTCGTTGACACCTCCGGCACCGACTCCTCTAGTAAGTGACAGCTGTCCCGATCTGCGGGGTCGAAACGTCTCCACCGAGCCCAAACCCGCGCCGGATGCCGGGATCAATGCTGCGCTTGGGGTCGGCGTCATCCTCTTGGCCGTGTGCGCCATCGAGGACTGCTGCATGTGGAGGTATCTGTTGTCCTGTCCGTGATCACCAGTGAGTGCGTAGAAACGCTTCGCGTAGAAGGTGAACCCTTGCCACGTCTGCCCGCCTTCGCCGTTGACGCGCAGGGCATCCACCTTCGCCGCCCACTCCAAGACGGGTATCCCGGACAGCCCGCGAAGTTTGTAGACTTCAAGTCGAGTGGTTGGTTCTTCGGGCGTCGCTCCTTTGATCGCAAGACGTGCGAGTCCGTCGCCGTAGTCGTAGACGTGATCGACAGAGCACGTGATCTGTTGGCTACCGGAGTAGCGGAACAAGTCGTCCGAGCGCGAATCTGAAGCAGTGTTGCGCCCGGCGATGAAGCGGAAGCATGCCAGTTTGGTGCCATACAGGGAACTCTGCGTTGTACTCAAGCCAAATGTAGGACTCGCCCCCCATTGGCTCGACGCCAATCCTCAACGGGCACTTGTCCAACCCTTCGTCGGTGGGTGACCTCTTCGTCAGAACTTCGTTATAAGGCCGGCCGTTGGCGGCGGCCTTCGGAGCGACGCCTCTTCAGGATTTGACCGACAAGTTGACAGGTCCCGAGCGGGACACGCTGAATTACCAGCGCGGCGAGGTTCTAGGTTTGCTGGCCACCCTTGCTGCTGGCGGACCCGGACGGGCTGGTGCCGCTGCTACGAGTGAACGTGCTGCTGGCGTTGACGCAAAGAGCGCAGACCACATCCTGCCGATTGGGCCTGCTTCGAAGAAGACCTGGTCGGTTCTGGACCGGATCGATGCGAAGGGTGCACCGCTACCGGGGTACAAGAGCGGCTCGGTCTTCAGGAACTCGGAGGACCGCGTGCCGGAGGGGTTACTTATCGTGAGTGGGAGGTCAATCAGTACACTAAGGGTGTCAACCGTGGCGCCGAGCGGTTGGTTACCAGCAGTGATGGATCGGCCTATTTCACGGGCGATCATTACGGCAGCTTCATGCTTGTTCGGGGGCCGACTAAATGACCGACGTTCGCGCGTTGCTGAAGGTAGATCCGGAGTTTCGGCCTCTCCTTCTCGAAGGTGACCAGCAGGCGATCGGGTCGGCTGTGGTCGGCTGGGTGGAGTCGGGCCTGACCGCCCGGATCTTGCGCGGTCGCAAGATGCGCACGGTCAGCGGGCTCTTCGACGAGTTCGCGGCCGCGCTGCAGTTCCCGCTCTACTTCGGCGAGAACGAGGATGCTTTCAACGAGTGCATCGCCGAACTGGAGACCTTGCCCGCGGGCGAGGGCTACGTCGTGACGATCACAGACCCGGACCAGGTCCTCGCGCACGCAGGGCCTGAGGCGCTCGGCTGGCTTGCTCGAGCGCTGGAGTCTGCGGCCGAGGAATGGAGCCAGTCCGTCGAGCTTGGCGAATGGTGGGACCGTCCGCCGGTCCCGTTCCATGTCGTGCTCGCTGGGGAGAACGACGCGATCGCGTTGGCCACCCGTCGATGGTCAGGTGCTGGGTCCGTGCCGGTGCCCTTCGGACAGGCCTGAGCCTCAGCCCGCTCCGCCGGTGATGAGGCGGAGTTTGGCTTTGGTGACGAGGGCGTCGATGACGTTGGTGATGGTGTGGCGTTCTTCGTCGCTGAGTTGGTGGAGGTCGGTGAGGCGGGCGTTGACGGCGCTGCTGGGCGCGTTCAGTGGCCGTCGTTCGGCGGCGTCGAAGAGCAAGTAGTCGACGGTGACGTTGAAGGTCTCGGTCATGCGGATCACGACTTCGAGCCCTGGGGCGACCTTGGAGTTCTCATAGCCAGTTGGCCCGCGACGGAACCCCGAGCAGCGACCCCAAATGGGCCACAACCCGGGACGCGATCCACGGACTGTTCGACGCGATCCACGCACCCACCACACGCGGCCGATGATGTCGCTTGACCTGACCTGTCCCGGATTTTCCGGACACCAATGTTGGAGCAAGGATTGCTCCGAGCGAGGAGTCTGGAATGCCTGCAGCAAAGCCCGAGGAGTTCCGTCGTCGAGCAGTCGAGCTTGCCCGGTCCGGCGATTGCCCTGTGGCTGAGATCGCGAAGGATCTGGGAGTCAGTGAGTCCGGTCTGCGCCGGTTGACGGCTCAAGCCGAGGTCGAGGCCGGCGACCGTCCCGGTCTGACGAAAGACGAACGCTCAGAGCTGGTGCGTCTGCGTCGCGAGAACCGGGTCCAGGTGATGGAGATCGAGATACTGAAACGTGCGTCGGCCTATCTCGCAAGGGAGAACGTCTTCCCAACAGTGGGTTCCTGCTGGTCCACGAACTCGCCGACGACTTTCCTGTCGCGGTGATCTGCCGGGGTCTTGGGCGTTTTGACCTCCGGCCACTACGAGTGGCTCAATCGGCCACCGTCAGCACGAGACGTCGACGTGCCCACTTGCTGAACACGATCCACGACATTCACGCCCCGTCGCGACAGACCTACGGGGTCCGCCCCGTCCATGGGCAGATCCCCGGCGGTCTTCTAGGACCACGTCAAGCGCGAGTTCGTCGCTGACGCGCCCGTCAAGTTGTGGGTCACCGACATCACGCAGCACAGGACCAGCGAAGGGTGGGTCTACTGCGCGGCAGCGATCCACGTCTACTCATGCGGTTGCGTCGGGTGGTCGATCGCTGACCACCTGCGCACCGAGCTGGTCGTCGACGCGATCGACATGGCCAGGTGGCGTCGCAAACCGGCACCAGGAACGGTGGTCCACTCCGACCTTGGAGCGCAATTCACGTCGTGGCGGTTCGGCAATCGGCTCCGCGAGGCCGGGCTGATCGGCTCGATGGGAAAGGCCGCCTGCGCCTACAACAACTCGCTCAGGGAGTCGTTCATCGGCGCGATGCAGGTCGAGCTCCTTGACCGCCGTGACTGGTCGACCCGGGCCGAGTTAGCCATCGGGATCTTCGAGTGGATCGAAGCGTTCTACAACCCGACGAGGCGCCACTCATCGATCGGTTACCTGAGCCCGATCGAGTTCGAATCCCTTCACACCGCCGCCGACAAGGCGGCATGATCAACACACGAGAAGAGTCCGGAAAACTCGGGACGTGACCCAGTCCGCGTGATTGGGAGCAACTGAGCGATACCCCAACGGCTATGTAAGGTTCTACAACCCGAAGGGCCAGCCCATCGGTGTCAACGGGAAACCGGGCTCTCGGCCGGAGACCCATATCCTGCGCAACTCAGGCGACGGATTCGAGCTTCCGGAGGGGTGGTAGCAGTGCAGATTGATATCGGCACGCGTCGCATCGAGGAAATCGACACCGAATATGCGGTCACTTTGATGTTCTCGGGAGGAGTCCAGATCCGAATTGAGGGGTCCTTCACTATCTCAGGTACGGGCCGCGCACCGACAACCTTCGACCCCCAGAACCTCGGGACGGACCAGGGTCTGCATCGGGTCATCGGCGGTGGCACTGTCGAATTCGCGACCGCCGACGAGAACTCCGGGTCGTTGGTAGTCACTCTCAGCGGGGGGATCATCTTGCGGGTCGCTGCAGATCCCGACTTTGAATCGTGGACTGCGAGCTGGCCGGATGGGAACACGGTCGTCTCAATGCCGGGAGGCGGACTGAGCTGCTGGGGTCCGCGGCCGTAAGGGAGGTTCGGCGGTGGTGGGTCTGTTCATCGCAGACGTCGCATCCTCGCGGTTCTGCCCATCTCTGCGTCCCACTGATGGGTAGACCTTCTTCCTCCTAGTCGCTGCAAACTCTGTCCCTTCCGCACAGCCGAGCAGGGATTCACCGACGCTCCATGCATCAGCACCCGGGGCATCACGGTTAGCCGCAGAACCTCTGGACCGCCCTCACTGCCCTTGATGACTGCTGAATCGCGGGGGCGTTGGGGCCATTTGGCGGTCGGCGTTTGCGAGCGAGCGGTCGGCCGGCATTGCATCGAAGGCCTTCCCGAAGATCAAGCCAGGTGCCACTGGTGGCGCGACCGCTGGCAAGAGGTTTCCACCATCGGTGAGAAGCGATACGCTCGCGGATAGTGCCCGGGACTACCCGGTAAATCCGCCACCGTTCCATCGCGGGCAGTGGCCGCCGGAGTGGTGGTGATGGAATTCATGTCTTGGGGCGAAGCAACCCATCGAGACCCGACTTGGCGGCATCGCTCTGACTTCATCATTGCGATCGAGATCGACCCGGGGGACACCGGAATCACAACTGAGCAGCTATGGGCGCGTAAGCTCGATGAGCGACACTTTGAGCTATGCTGTATCCCCTTTTTCGCCTATGACTTGGCGCTCGGCGATGTGGCGGAGGTTGACGACGACTTTCTCGTGCGGCGTGTGACGACTGCCTCCGGGCGGTATGTGTTCCGGGTTCACTTCGATAACGAGAATTGCGGGCTGCGAGACGACGTAGTCCTGGCCCTCGCCGAGCGAGGTGCGCTTGTGGAGTGGTCATCAGCAAGCATGTTCGCCGTCGACGCCCGCGATGCACTCCACGGCCAGGCGATCGCTGCCTACCTCCAAAGCGAAGAGAGCCAGGGTCGACTGATCTATGAGACCGGCAAAACGGGCTAATCCCTGTACAGGTGCGCCCAACCCGTCGCGCTTGGTGGCACAGGCGCGGATTCCATGAGGTTGATGACGCAGCGCGTTCGTCGTCAACCTGATTGAGTGCTTTGCGGTGCCAGCGGATGCTGGGGCCGGCGGGGCAATGCGGCGAGTTCGCTGAGATCATGACTCGGGGTCAGTTCGCGTCGCACATCGAAGACGTCGTCGCGACCGGACAGATGAGACCCCTCAGGCGCGGCAGGAGTGCCTATTGGCAAGACAGGACTGTCGTTGTCCGTAATCCGAGAGCGCCCGACGGCCTCCGGCGTTTCGATCGACCAATGATTACGACTATTTCCTGAGTGTGCCATGAAACGGATTCGGACGATGAGATTAATTCAGAATGAGGATCCATGGATCGGTGACGAAGAAGTCTCCGATGATGAGGTCTTGCTTGCGGCGACTCGAGACGAACTGATCACTTTGGCCGGAGCGATCAATGAGGCACTTGGAAGTAGTCGACGAGTGGGAGTTCGATGCGCGGCTCGGCGTGACTCGCGAGCAGGCGATAGCGCTGCGGTCTCAGATTGGGGAGGTGCTTCGAGCGGTGGTTCGTCCCGAGTAGCGTTTAGCTGGCTTTGAATCGCACCCCTCATCAGACCCAGTGCGATTCAGGCCGACCGTTTCCTACAGCCCCTTCGCGACGGCAGCCGTCGCGCGCAGCCACGCGCGCTTGGTGTCGTTGTTGAGGGCGTCGAAGTGGATGACGCCAGAGACGAGCGCTTTGTCGTAGGGGATGGTCACGACTTCGCGAACTAGGGGGCGGAAGTCCTTGACGATTCGTTCCATGTTCGGGTCCTTGCCGGGGGTGCGCTTGCTGATGACGGCCACGGCGTTCTGCGCAAGCTTGCGGGAGTGCTCGTCCCGGTTCGACAGCGCTTCGAGCATCCGGGCGCCGGCTTCGGCGGTGTCTTCGACGTTGGTGCAGGGCACGACGAGTTGTTGGGAGTGTTCGATCATGGAGCGCCAGTTGACGGCGCGCTCGTTGTTGCCTGAATCCATCATGATCAGCCGGTAGTACTTGGCGGCCACGCGGTGGATCGCGTCGACCTCTTCTCCGGAGACTTCGTGGGAGCCGTCGACGGACTGGTCTGAGTGCAGGACGTCGAACTTGTCTTCGGGCTGGTGGTGCGCGAAGTAGGACATCTCGGCGGACTGGGCGCCGGTGCCGAGCAGCTTCTCTGCTTGGGGGAGCAACTCAAGCACGGTGTTGTGGTGCCCGGACTGTTGGGTGCGCCAGGCCAACGAGCCGCGGGTCTCATTGTTGTCCCACGCCAGGACGCCAGCGCCGCCGTAGCGAGCGAACACCGCGGCGAGCATGACGGTGGTGGGGGTCTTGTTCGCTGACCCCTTGCCGTTGGCGATCGCGATGGTGCGGGGGCCGGGCCAGTGGCGGGAGACCTGCTTGACGTCGTCGCGCCACAGCAGTTCGCTGGCGCCGGGGTCTAGGCGCATGCCCATCTTGTTGAAGGTTCCGCGCCAGCCCTGCTTGGCCGGCTCGAGCACGGGGCCTTCGGCGATGAACGACTTTCGTTCGTGGTGCCGAGGAACATCGGGGCCGGCGAGCTGCTGAGCGCCCGCGGGTGCGGCGACGGCGGCCGGGGCAGCGACGACGGGCACGCGGGCCGGCCGGGGGGCCGCATCCGTCGTCGGTGTCGCTGACGCGGCCTGGTTGATCAGGATGGCCTCTGTGATCGGCGCGGAGTCGTCGGTGTTGCTGGGCGCGACGGCTGGCGCCGGATCATCGGCGTCGGGCTCCAAGATCGGCCAGGAGCTGATCGGGTCGGCTTCGTCGTAGTAGGTGCCGTCGGGGGTCACGATGAGCACGGCGACGTGGTTGTCCGCGGTGCGGGTGGTAACCCGGATCGAGCGGTTGAGATCGGCGCCTCTGGCGACGCCCCACAGGTACGTCAGGGCCTTGCTGCGGGCGTCTCCGGCCTCATCGGTGTAAAACATTTGGCTCACGCCGAGCAGTTGGACTTCCACGGTGTCTTCGGCGTGGAAGTGCGCCGTGATGTTGGGGAAGTTCGGGATGGTTTCCACGGTCATGATGGGGTGCCTTTCTGGTGGGTTTACAGGGGTGCGCCGAGCGGGAAGACCGGTGGTGACCAGCCCAGGTAGCGGCCGTTGCCACCCATGGAGGACATCGGTGTGAGGTCGATGCAGCCGGGTCGGATGTAGTCGTTGGAGAACGCTTTGCCGTTGCCGGCGTAGACGGCGATGTGGCCGGCGGGGTCGGATGAGTTGAAGTACACGAGCGCCCCGGCGGGGATCTTCTTGTCGGTGCTGATCAGGCCCTTGGACTGCATGAGCCGGTACTGCGCTTTGGCCGTCGGGGTGCCGGAGCTGGCGTAGCCATAGACGCGGGCGACGAACTCGAGGCACCGGCGGCGCCAGGTGCCGCCGCGGACCTCGTTGGTGCACGACGCATCGCGTGCGATGCGGGCGGCCTCGTTGAGCGCTTCGGTGCAGTTGCGCGGGGTGCTGAGGTTCCCGAAGTCGCAGTCTGCGCCCGACGCCCACACCGCATTGGTGGCTTCGCCGTCGTTGCAGCCGGGAGCAGCACTGAAACCCGCTTCGGCGGGGGACTGGCCAGTCACGGATGCGACGACCTGGACGGCGTCGTCCCAGAACTTCTCGTAGTGGTTGGGGTCGGCGTTGCGCTGCACCCGGTGCGCGGCCATGGTCGGCTCAAGATCGGCCCACCCGTCGACCTTGAGCAGCGCACGGTAGAACAAGGTGGCACTGGCTGTGGGGTCCATCCGTTCGGCCAGTGAGCCCCAGCTGTTGCGCTGCTGGAACAGTCCACGGCTGTCCGGGCCGGCTGCGTCGCCGCGGTTCAGGACGGTCAGGCTGGACTCGCCCATCGCGGTCATCACCGCGATGGTCTGACCGCGCTGGTTCACGCCTGCCGTCTTGCCAGCAGCGACAATCGCGGCGGCGTTCTTGAGTTGAACGCCCTTCCACCTGCCCACCGAGGTCGCCGCAGCGGACGGTTTCGCGGTCGGCTTGACGACCGCAGCCGCGGGTGACGCATCGTCGGCCGGTGCAGTGGTGGACGGCGCACTGGTGGACAGTGCACTGGTGGCCGTGGTGTTGGTGTCGGGTTTGGTGGGGTTCGCCGGCTTGGTCCCGGGCAGCGCGATCGTGGCCATGATCGGGTTGTGGTCGCTGATGAACGGTGCGACGTAGCGGTCGCCGGTGGCGTTCACGATCTGCTGCCAGGAGGCCACCGTCGTTTGGGACGGGACGTAGATGTGGTCGGTCTGGTTTCCGTTGCGTTCGACCTTCGCGGTCGCTGAGCGGTCGCGGGCAGAGTTGACGTTCTCGTTGAGCTTGTTGGCCGCAATCTCGACGGCGTCGCGGAGGCCGGCGTCCCTCATGACCGCTGCGGGCGCGTCGACGTTGCGCGACTTGTTGGAGTTGAAGTCGCCCACGAACACCAGCGGAGCGTCAGCGCCAGAGACGGCGCGCACCTTGGCCAAGCCGTCGATCATCTGGGAGCGGCGCTTGGCGTCGGCGGACTTCTCAAACGCCAGGTGCACGTCCACGACGGTGAACGTCACCCGGTCGGCCTTGGTCCGCAGCTTGGCCCAGGCCATGCCATGGGTGCCGCCGAGGCCAAATGAGCCGGCTTTGACGAGGTCGAACTTGCCCGGCTTGTAGAAGATGTAGCGCCCGATGAACGGGGCCTTGTTGTTGCCGCTCGCGTATCCCAGCGAACCGAACCCCTGGAACGTGAACGGGCGCTTCTTCTTGCCCCAGCCGCCCTCCTGGACCGCCAGAATGTCCGGCGAGATGCGCCCGACCTGCTCGACCGCAGAACCGCTGCGCTGGTCCCATTGCCCGCACGAGCTCGCGCACACGTTCCACGACATGATCGAGACCGCGTCACTGGTCGGCCCGGTCGACGACGCCAGCGCGGGGTCGCAGTCGGATCCTCCGAACAGCAGGGGGATCGCGACGACCAGCGCCATGATCATGGTGACCGGGGTCGTCAGGGCCACCCACCCTTTGGAGGCGCCCATCACTGCAACCGTGAGTAGTCGCCGGGAAAGATGATGTTCTCCGCGACCCACCGCCCGGGGATGGACGTTCTTGACAGGTCGACGCCGAACTTCCCGCCGGTGGTGGGGAAGGTGATCGTGACGACGTGCGGGTTGTCGTTGTTGGACTCCACCCCGGCGCCGGTGATCTTCAACTTCGGGATGTTGATCGGATCGGTGTAGGCGTACTTCTGCTGGCCCTCAGGGCTCAGCAACGGTTTGAGCTCAGCCCACCACTGCTCATAAGCCATCGTCGGCCGCGACCACGTCATCAGCAGCTTGTTCGCTGCCAGCTCGGCGGCGGTGTGGCTCTGTTGGTCCCAGGTCGCGACCGGTGACGCAGGGGGCGGTGTGGCACCGGTCCTGGGGTTGTCGCTGTCGCTGTCGCCGCTGGTGCACCCGCTCACAACGATGAGCGCTGCAGCGACAGCCGCAAGGCCTCTCAGGCCGGCGGGCTTACTCCTTGGGCTCTCTGGGAGCAGCGTTGGAGTTCGAGTGCCAGCCTTCGTCGACCCAGGCTTGTAGTTGCTCGCGGTCGAAACGGATCGTACCTGCGAGTCTGCCGTGCGGGATTCGTCCTTCTGCACACCATTTGCGAATGGTCTTGTCGCTGACACTCATGAACTTCGCAACCTCGACGACCGTCAGTAGATCGCCCTCAGTCGGTTCAGGTACTCGCGGACTCACGAGGGGGGAGTGTTTCACGCATCGACCTTCACACACCCCCCTGCGAGTCGTCATAGCGAATCAGGCGAAAGCACGTGAATTACGTGTTTGATCTGAATCTAGCCTATAGAGCGAGATCGGAGTAGTGTCCCGACCAGAAGAACTAGTTCGTTCGAACTATGCGGCCCGCGGAATCAGTTAAACACAGCAGGCGGACATATGGGAGACCTTGTTATGAGCAATCCGTGGCTACCGGCGCCTCCGGAAACGCTGGACTCACCGGAGGAATCGGCCCAGCTGATCGTGCCGACGGGTGCGAGCGCCCCTCAGCCCGCCATTACGCCGCCGGAGGCGTCCGAGCAGCTGCCGGTGTGGTCGACGTCCACACCGGCCCGGGTCTGGGTTGTCGGCACACATGGCGGCTCCGGGGAGACGACGCTCGCCAAGCTGCTGGGGGGCACCGCGACCGACCACCGGTGGCCGTCGATCAGTCCGCAGCCCCCCGTCGTTCTGGTCGCGAGGACCCACGCGGCCGGACTTGCAGCTGCCCAGCTGGCGATGCGGGCGTGGGCCGCCGCCGAGACCCCACACGTGCGCCTCATCGGGCTGGTCCTCATCGCTGACGCGCCGGGAAAGCTCCCCAAGCCATTGGCCGATCGCGCCGAGATCCTGCGCGGGGGAGTGCCACATATGTGGCAGATCCCCTGGGTCGACGCCTACCGGCTCGACGTCGACCCCACGAACCCACCACGTCAGGTCCGCAAGGTCCTCAACGAGCTCGACACCGTCATCGCCACCACCCACTAGGAGTCACCATGCAGATCCTCGCGACCCTCCCGGACCTGTTGTCCACACTGCCCCTCGCCGTGCCCGACCCCGGCAGCGGCGAAGCCCCACCCGGCTCCGACGGCCTGGTCACCATCCTTCGCTGGGTCTTCTACATCGCCTCCGCAATGTGCGTGCTCGGTGTCCTGATCGCCGGCGGAATGATGGCCGTGTCAATCCAGCGCGGCTCAGGCGGCGAACACGTCTCCCGCCTCGGCTGGGCCCTCGGCGGCTGCATCGTCATCGGTGCCGCGTCCGCCCTCGTCGGCGCACTGCTCTAAGGCGGCAGCGATGAGCGACACAAACGAACCCCGCGACCGTCGCCTCATCGCGTCGGCCGCACTCATCGGCCTCATCGTCATCGCCGGCATCGTCCTGGTGACCTTCCGTCTCACTGGCGGCGGAGACGAAGAGGGCCCCAATGCGGGACCCGCCCCGAGCGCCACGCCAGCGGGCTCCGCCGGCGACCAGCGTTCTTCGTCCGCGTGCGGGCTGCCGGACAGCCAGGACACGGCCCTGACGGACGCTCCGGACGCCGAATGGAAGATCTTGGGGACTTCGGCAGTCCCGCAAAACGAATCGACGGGGCCCGCGCAGGTGGAAGACGACATCCCTCGTTGCTTCGCGCGCTCACCAGAGGGGGCGCTGTTCGCCGCGACCTGGCTGACCGTCCTCCTGAACGAGCCGCGATTCGCGAGCGAGGCCCTTGTGCGATCACGAATGGTTCCTGGCCCTGCCCTGGACGCCTTCCTCGCAAGCGACGACGGCGGTGCTACCACCAAGATTCCGGCGCAGATCGCAGGATTTCGTATCGAGGACTACTCGCCGGATCGCTCAACAGTGAGCGTGATCGCTCGCCTCACCGACGGCCCCGACTCGGGAGGACTCCTGCAAATTGTGATGACGATGGTGTGGCAGGAAGGTGACTGGAAGTGGGAGCTTTCGAGCGCCGGCATCCAGGGAAATGCGGTTACGTCTCTCAGCGGCTTCGTGCCGTGGAGCGGGGTGTCGTGATGGCCATCCCCAACCCCATCGACGTCGTGAAGGACAAGGTCGGCGACGTCGCCGGTGGCGCGGCGTCTTCGGTGGCGGGGAGTGCGATCGACAAGTTCGCTGAGGCGGTTTCGGAGGCTGTGGGCGAGTCGGTGAAGTCGGTGGCGACGATCTGGACGAAGGTTCCGACTGTCGGTCTGGGCTCGGGTGAGACGGCCACGAAGCTGCAGGACAACTTGTTCTGGTTCGTTGGCTTCGCCGCGGTGTTGAGCGTGATCATCGCCGGTGCGCGCATGGCGTGGGAGGCCAGGGCTCAACCGCTGCGCGACCTTGGGCAGTCCCTCATCACCTTGGTGCTGGTCACCGGTGGCGGGCTGGCTGTGCTGCGTCTGGTCGTTGTGGCGGGCGACGAGTTCTCAACCTGGCTGATCGGCGGCGCCGGGGGCGCCGACTTCAACAAGAAGATGACCGGAATGCTCGCCGCAGTCACGACCACCGGCGGCCCGCTGGGCGCAATGCTGGTGATCCTGGTCGGCCTCATCTTGATTCTCGCGTCTATCGCTCAGATCGTGTTGATGATCGCCCGGTCGGGGATGCTCGTGCTCCTGGCCGGGATTCTGCCGCTGTCTGCGGCTGCGACGAACACCGAGTCCGGCAAGCAGTGGTTCCAAAAGACGGTCGGCTGGATGATCGCGTTCGCGCTCTACAAGCCCGCGGCCGCGCTCGTGTATGCGGCCGCGTTCGAGCTGTTTGGTGACTCCAAGGACCTCATGGGCGCCCTGACCGGCATGACGATGATGGTCTTGGCGGTCGCGGCGCTGCCGGCGCTGATGAAGCTGTGCGTGCCGCTGGTCGGTGGCCTGTCGGGCGGCGGCGGTGGTGGTGGCGCTGGTGTGATGGCCGCCGGCGCCGTGGCCAGCCACGCAACGGGCGGCGGACCCACGGGCGCGATCTCGCAGCCTTCGCAGTCACCGGCCTCGATGGGCACGCCGGGTAGCCGCGGGTCCTCCGGGCCCTCTGGTGCTGCCCTTGGTGGCAGCGTGCCGGCGATGAGCGCCGGTGGCGGCGGCGGTGCGCCCAGATCAGGTGGATCGGGCGTGGCGTCTGGTGGCGGTGCCGCTGCCAGCGGCTCCAGTGCAGCAGCCGGCCCCGTTGGCGCCGGAGTCGCTGCCGCAGGCCAAGTCATGACCAAGGGCAAGGAGGCGGCCAGCGAGGCTGTCGGAGACGGGGGACCGGATGGAAGCAAGTAACGAGGCCGCGAAGGTTCGGACGTACGGCAACTTTCGACGCCCCGAGTCACCCGGTATCGGCCCTTTGGGCACGATCGGGACCGGTGTGGTGTTCGCTGGCATCCTCGGCCTGATCGTGCTGATGACGTTGCACCAGCTGATGGTCGCCGCTGTTTGGACGATCCTGGTGGTGATCGTGCTGTCCCTGATGATCGTCAAGGACTCCCACGGCCGCTCGGGCCTGCAGCGCCTCGCCAACCGGATCGGTTGGCGACGCACCAAGAGCCGCCGCCAGCACGTTTACCGTTCCGGTGTCCTGGGCCGGACCGGCTGGGGAACGTTCCAGCTGCCCGGGCTGCTCGCGCAGACCAAGCTCACCGAGCACCACGACTCCTACAACCGTCCTTTTGCTGTGCTGGAGACACCGTCGGTCGGCCACTTCTCGGTGGTCATCGGGTGTGAGCCCGATGGCGCTTCTTTGGTGGACCAGCACCAGATCGACTCCTGGGTGGCCGCGTGGGGCGACTGGCTCGCAGCGCTCGGCCACGAACTTGGTGTGGTGGCGGCCGCGGTGACTGTGGAGACCGCGCCAGACACCGGCGCACGCCTGCGCCGCGAGGTCACGGGGCGGATCGACCCGAACGCACCCGAGCTGGCCAAGACGATGCTGGGCCAAGTGATGGACAACTATCCGGTTGGCTCAGCACAGGTCCGGGCATGGGTGTCGCTGACGTTCAACGGCCGCACCTACGCGGGCAAGAAACGCAACGCTGACGACGTGGCCCGCGATCTCGCAGCACGTCTGCCGGGCCTGACGCAGACTCTCGCAGCCACGGGTGCGGGACCGGCCAGGCCGGTCGACGCGCAGACACTGTGCGAGATCGTCCGCGTCGCGTACGACCCGGCCGCGGCCGCCCTCATCGACGACGTCCACGCCGGCGGTCACGCCCCGAACCT
The DNA here is from genome assembly GCF_009649075.1 of Aeromicrobium yanjiei. Classification (GTDB taxonomy): domain Bacteria; phylum Actinomycetota; class Actinomycetes; order Propionibacteriales; family Nocardioidaceae; genus Aeromicrobium; species Aeromicrobium yanjiei. The sequence continues at coordinate 30,349 of NZ_CP045736.1, read as the reverse complement.
GTCGTGGACGGACGTCGGACCCACGGCTACGGAGACGGGCTGGGACTACTACCGCCACGATGGCGCGTTCTCGCGCACCTGGGAGATGACATCCGCGCCCAGAGGTGAGGTGTTCTCCTCGGTGCTGACCCGGCTGTTGTCCCCGCACGGCGAGGTCGACCGCAAGCGAGTCACCATCATCTACCGGCCGTTGGACTCGGCTAAGGCTGCCCGAACCGTCGAAACCGACAAACGCAACGCAGACTTCCGCATCGGCTCGTCCAACCGGCCCTCTGCTCGAGCTGTCACGTCAGCCAGGTCGGCGGCATCGACCGCGGCCGAAGAGGCCAAGGGCGCCGGGCTGGTCGACTTCGGCATCCTCATCACCGCCACCGTCACCGACTCCGACCGGATGCCCGATGCCCGGGCGGCGATCGACAACCTCGCCGCCACCGCAAGGCTCGTGATCCGACCCGTCTACGGGTCCCAAGACACCGCATTCGCAGCATGCCTACCGCTGGGCCTTGTGCTGCAATCGCATCTGCGGATTCCCGTCGAGATCCGGGACGCGATGTGATCCGGAGACGGCGGCGCCGCGACACCACCGCGACGGCGGCCGAAGACCTGAGCGAAGCGCAGAAGGGTGCGGACGCCAAGGCCGCGAGAGACCTGGCGAAGAACCCCACCCGCCCGGGTTCGCGTGGCTGGGCCGGCAGAGCTGCCGGGGGAGTGTCCTACCTGCAGGCACCCACGGAGTGGCGCGGCACAACCGTGCAGGTGTGCGGCCTGTGGCCCTACGCCGCCGGCTCCGGGTCACCGATGGTCGGTGTCCCGCTTGGCCGCAACATGCTGACCGGCGGCACCCTGTGCTGCGACCCGATCAGCTGGTTCCAGCGCGCCAACCTCATCTCCAACCCGTCCGCGTTCGTGCTCGGGCTGCCCGGCCTGGGCAAGAGCAGCCTGGTGCGGCGGATGGCGCTGGGCCTGTCAGGTTTCGGGGTGAACCCGATGGTCTTCGGTGACCTGAAACCGGACTACGTTGACCTGATCCGAGAGATGGACGGACAGGTCATCGACCTTGGGCGTGGACGCGGCGCGATCAATGTCCTCGACCCGGGCGAAGCGTATGAGGCAGCTGAACGGCTCACCGGCGCCCACCGCCAGCAGGTTCTTGCCGACGCGCACGGCCGCCGCCTCACGATGGTCGGTGCCCTCATCACCATTTTGCGAGCAGAACCCCCCACCGATCGTGAAGAGACGATCATCGACCGGGCGCTGAAGATCCTGGACGAGCGGCACGATGGCATTCCGGTGCTGGCGGATCTGCTCAAGGTCATCCAGGACGCCCCCGAGGACCTGCGTCACGTGGCCCTGGACCGGGGCGACATCAACCGTTACCGCGACATCACCGAGGGCCTGGAGGCGACCCTGATGGGTCTGACGTCGGGTGGGCGGTTCGGGAACATCTTCTCCCAACAGACCACCGTCCCGATGAAACGTGACCGGCCCGTCGTGTTCGACATCTCCTCGATCGACGACTCCGAATCGGACCTGCAGGCCGCCGTCATGCTGGCGTGCTGGTCCTACGGCTTCGGCGCCATCAACGTCGCCCACGCACTGGCCGATGCCGGACTGGAGCCGCAACGGAACTACTTCGTCGTCCTGGACGAGCTGTGGCGCGCGATCCGCGCCGGAAGGGGCATGGTCGACCGCGTCGACGCCCTCACCCGGCTCAACCGCCAACGCGGCGTCGGCATGGCGATGATCTCCCACACCATGGCCGACCTAATGTCGCTGCCCGACGAGCACGACCGAATGAAAGCCCGCGGCTTCGTCGAGCGCGCCGGCATGGTGCTATGCGGGGGCCTCCCGCAGTCCGAGATGCCACGGCTCAACGAGGCCGTGATGATGTCCCGCGCCGAAGAGCAAATGCTGGTCGGCTGGTCAGCCCCACCGTCATGGGACCCCCAGTCCGGCCGAGAAGCCGAACCACCCGGACGGGGCAAGTTCCTGGTCAAAGTCGGTGGACGTCCCGGCATCCCGTTCCAAGTCGCCCTGACCGACGTCGAGCGGGCCGTCAACGACACCAACAAACGCTGGCACGACGCCATCGAACCCACCGACGGCAACAGCCTCCTAGGAAGCCAGGCCATCTGACATGTCCTCCACAGCCCGCAGAACCGGCACCTCCGGTGTCGACCTGGGCCCCGCCTTCGGGCTAGCTGCCGCGCTCACGATCCTTGCCGCCGCAGGAGTCCTCTGGGCTGTGCTGCACGGCGCGGCACACCTGGATGACAAGCCCGCGCCGCCGTCCAACCCGGCCAAGCTCGTGATCGGACTGTTCGACGGAACCGTGCAGTGGACGTCGACGGCAACCGAGCTCGCGGCAACGGCCGCGGCGGCCGTCCTGATCCTGATCGTCCTGGTGCTGTGGCTCTTGCTGCGCGGGACCGGGGGCCGCCAACTGATCGACAAGTCCGATCAACATCTGGCCCGGGGCAGCCGCCTCGGCCCGCTTGGTGAGTCTGAAGCCGGCAAGATCGCCAAACGACTCGGCGTCACAGCTGGCCCTGGGGTCCCGGTGGGACAGACCATCAAGGGCAAGCGCACGCTCTACCGGTCCTGGGAAGACGTCATGCTCGTCATCGCCGGCGCCCGCATCGGCAAGACCACCAGCTTCGTCATCCCCGAGATCCTCGGTGCCCCCGGCGCCGTGCTGACGACGTCGAACAAAGATGACGTCGTACGGACCACCCGCGCCTACCGCGACACCATCGGGACCACCTGGGTCTTCGACCCCCAAGGTCTCGTCGGCGAGCCGTTGACCTGGTGGTGGAATCCGCTGTCGTACGTCACCGATGAGGTCAAGGCACGCTCCTTGGCCGACATTTTCGAGGCCGCCTCACACGACCCGGACGCGAAGATCGACGGCTACTTCGGCCCCAAGGGTCGAGATCTCCTGGCGAACCTCCTGCTGGCGGCCGCCGTGTCTGGTCAGGACCTTCCGCAGGTCTACCGGTGGTTGACCAGCCCCACCGACGACACCGCAGCAACCGTGCTCGAGCACAACGGCTACGACCTGATCGCCGCCGCCGTGCAGGGCGCGATGTCCGCCGCTCCGGAAGAGCGCAGCGGCATCTACGGCAGCGCCGAGCAGATGGCCTCCTTCATGCTCAACCGTCAAGCGATGGCCTGGGTGACGCCGCCCGGACGTGGACCACGCCGCGAGTTCGACCCACACGCCTTCGTGCGCTCGAGCGACACGCTCTACTCGCTGTCCAAGGAAGGACAGGGCTCAGCTGGGGGACTGGTCGCCGCTCTGGCGGCCGCAGTCTGCGAGGCGGCCGAGGACCTGGCCAAGACCCAGCGCAACGGCCGACTGCCCGTGCCCATGCTCGTGGTCCTGGATGAGGCCGCGAACGTGTGCCGGTGGAAAGAGCTGCCCAACCTGTACTCCCACTACGGCTCGCGCGGCATCCTTATCTCCACCTACCTGCAATCCCCGGCTCAAGCACGGTCGGTGTGGGGCGTCGACGGCTTCGAAAAGCTCAAGTCGACGGCCAACATCAACGTGTACGCCGGCGGTGTCGACGACATCAAGTACCTCGGTGAGCTCGTGCAGGCGATCGGCAAATACACGCACGATCGCCCCTCGGTCAGCCACGGCAAGAACGGCCGCACCGTCAGCCGCCAGGAGCAGTCCGACGACATCTTGGACGTCGCGGATCTGCGGGCGATGCCCCGCGGCCGCGCCCTCGTCCTGGCCTCCGGCACCCGCGCCGCACTGATCCGCACCACCCCGTGGATGGCCGGCCCCCACGCGGGCGCCGTCAAGGACGCCCAGTCATGACCACGGGCACCGGTTGGGAAGACACCGACGAGGCTGATCCCGGCGCCGATGTCGACGAGCAGCGGCCGCGGCTCTACTACGGCAGCCTGCCTGAGTTCGTACGTGAGTTCTTCGTCCCGATGTTCCCCCGCGACGTCAAGCACACCCCCGGCATCACATGGTGCCCCCGTTGGTGGGAGCACCCCGAAGCCATCTACCGCCTCGAGAGCCTGTGGCGATCCTGGGAGCATCTGCGCACCGATCCCGCCCTCGGCAGTTCCACCTGGTTGCGCGACCACCTCGACCACCACTTGCCGATCCTGCTGGCCGACTCCGGCCCATTCAAAGGGTGCTCAATCGACAACGGCCACTCCACCAACCGCCACTACGTCTTCCCGATCGAGGAACCCCCCGAAGGCCTCTACGTCGACGAGAACAACTAGTACCTCCGCCACCTAGGAGCACACGATGAGCGAACAGCCAGACGAGACCAGCGAGATCGTCCGCGCCGGGATGCGGGCAACCATGACCGTGGCCGCGCAGGCCGCACAACGCGCCATGCGCGCACGCGAGCAGCAGCAGCGCGAACGCCAAGCGCAGTCCCAGCAGCGAGCCGCCGAGCTACAAGCGCGTCATGACGCCGAACGGTCTGCCGCCGTGGCGGCACTGAGCCCAGTCAGCCGCGACGACTGGTGGGCCACGGCACGCCCGCAGGACATCGCGGACATGTACGAGACCGCTCACACGTGGGAGGACCTCGACCCGGCCGCACGGGCGGCCGCCAACAGGATTCGCCGTGAGGTCGACACCCACTACGGCATCGATCCGTCCTCGCTCGACCGCTCCAACGACCTCAACCACGACTCGCTCTCAGAGCGCGAGCAAGCCCGTCTCGACAGCGACGCCGCCGTCGCGATTTCCGCGGACGCGGCCGCAGAGCGCGTCGAGCACGAGGGTGCGGACACCGCCTACGCGTCCGCTTCCCAAAGCCGTGCAGACGCGCTCTGGGATTCGTCCGGCCGGCGAGAAGACACCGTCGCATCGCTCGAAGGCGTCGCCTCAGCCGAAGCCGTCAGAAGCTGCATGCTCGCTGACACCGGCCAAGGGGCGCGTGCTCGCAGCGCGGTCGGCCCGCGTACTGCCCAGAAAATCCTACCCGTGGCCACGTCCTCCCTTCCCGGAATCGCACCGCACCAGACCCGAAAGGCACGCCACTAAGAGTCCATCGGCGAACAACCCGATGCGCCACAACGCACAGCCGTCATTGCGCCTCCGGGATTGAGACAGCCGACTTACGCTTCCGAGTCAGGCGTGCTTACAGCTTGCTCTCGGCGCAGTCGATCTGTCTCACGCCAGCCGCGGGCTCAGAGGGCGCCACGCAATGCAGTGGGTGCCAACGCCCGGGACCGCTCCAGCGTGCCCGCATTGATACCCTCAATCGATCGGCTGGGCCGGAGTGTTGGGGAGTCCATGGACACCTCTTCCAACACCGCATGCCTCTGCCGACGCGGCAGGTCCCGAGCATGTCCTTACGGACGAGTTCGGGACCTGCTGCAGTACGCAGGCAAACTCGCCAAACCGCTTTTGGTCCTAGATTGACGCTATCATCGATGCATGCCGGAGATCACGTATGCCTGAACTGCCCAGCAATAAGTTCGGCAACCTTGCCGACCTCGGCAACGAGGCCAGCGTCGAGGCGTTCTTTGTGAATCGGCTTCTCCCAGACCTGGGGTACAAGGACAGCGAAATCCGAACCAAAGCTTCTCTCCCCGAACTGGCTCTCGGGCGGGGTCGCCAGAAGTACAAGTGGCGACCGGACTACGCACTCGAAGCGAAGGGCCGCGTCCGTTGCATCGTCGAGGCCAAGGGAATCGAAGAGGATCTGGATGACTGGGTCCACCAGGGTTCGAGTTATTGCCACGAACTCAACAAGTCTGAGGCTGACAATCCTGTTGAGTTCTTCATCCTGACGAACGGCATCTCGACACGCGTCTACCGGTGGGACAACGACACTCCGGTTGCCAAGGCGAAATTCGGCGACTTCGTGGATGGCAACGAACGGTACGACGCAATTCGCTTCCTTCTGGCACCTACAGCGTTCGCCACGCCGAAGGCCGAGGCAGAACCGGAGGGAGAGCACCTCCTGCGCAGGCACTCAGTTGCTGAACTGAACGCTGACTTCGCGTGGGCTCATAAGACGATCTACAAGCGTGAAAGCCTCAGCTACACGGCTGCCTTCATGGAGTTTGTCAAGGTGATCTTCCTGAAGTTGGTCTCGGATCGCGAAGCACGCAACAGCCCGAATCTTCGGCAGGTGGACGTTGAGACTGTGGCCGTACCCGCGGATGACGTGTTCTTCTCCAGGCACTGGATCGATCGGTACAGCACGCAGACCCCTAATCCGCTCGACCGGCTCAAGTTTCAGGAACTGTTAGAAGACTTCGAGACGCAGATCGCATCCGGTAGCAAGAAGCGGATCTTCTCGAAGAACGAACGCCTGGAACTAGCACCCGAAACCTTAAAGAGTATCGCCGAGCGGCTCGAGAACGTTGATCTCATTACGATTGATGCCGACCTCAACGGGCGAATGTTCGAGACGTTCCTCAACTCCACTCTTCGCGGAAAGGCGCTCGGGCAGTACTTCACTCCTCGCAGCGTCGTGAAACTAGCAACCGGTCTGGCAGACCTCAAGGCGAACGGCGACCACCTGGACAGGGTCATCGACGGATGCTGTGGAACGGGCGGATTCCTCATCGAGGCACTGGCAGACATGTGGACGAAGATCAATGAGAACTCCTCACTCAGTGATCGCGAGAAACGGGACCTCCGCGATCAGGTAGCCACGAAGGCACTGATCGGTGTTGATATTGCCCGAGACCCGGCACTTGCCCGTATCGCCCGAATCAACATGTACCTGCACGGCGACGGGGGCACGAGCATCTACCAACTGGATGCCCTCGACAAAAAGGTCAGCATATTCCCCAGCGACAGCCCCGAGCTGAAGAGAGAGAAGCAGGAGTTTAAGGCTCGCATCGACGGCGGTCTGCTGGACGGCACCCGTCTTGCAGACGTGGCGCTCACCAACCCGCCGTTCGCGAAGGAGTACAGCCGGAAGCAGGTGAACGACGCGAAGCTACTCGACGATTACGATCTCGCGTTCACCGGCGGTGACGAGTCGCGTCGCCCTGTGCAGTCGCTGAGTTCGATGGTCATGTTCCTTGAGCGCTATCACGATCTGCTGGCACCTCACGGCAGACTCATCACAGTCCTTGACGATGGGATCCTCGGGGCGAGTAAGCACAAGGGTTTGCGCAACTGGATCCGCAAGAACTGGATCATCCGTGCGGTTGTGTCCCTGCCGGGGGATGCTTTCCAGAGATCTCAAGCGCGCGTGAAGACCTCAGTGCTGATCCTGGAAAAGAGGGATGGGACGGAGGAGGTGCAGCCCGATGTCTTCATGTACTACTGCTCCCACGTCGGTGTGGACGATGCGCCGCGTCAGCGTGTTCTCCCCGGCGATGAGGCCAAGAGGCAGCGAGCGGCCGAGGAGATTCGCACAGTCGTCGATCTCTACAGGAAGTTCCGCAACGGCGAGGGCGACCCGGCGTGGGTTGTTCCGGCCTCAGCCATCGCGGAGCGCATGGACGTGAAAGCCTGCCTACCGGAGTCGGGTTCGCGTATCTCTGACTGGACAGACGCCGGACTTGAAGTCTCCGCTGCTGGCGATCTGCTGACACGTGCCATCGAAACGACGGACGCTGTGGAACTCGCTGAGCGCATCGTCGACATGGATACCGACGCTGACGAGATCGTCACCTATCTCCGTGTGAAGTATGACGGGTTCTGTGAAGCAGGCGAAGATGTCACGGTCGGCGACCTGACGAAACAGCAACTGGTCAGGGTCAAGGCCGGTGACATAGTTATTAGCCATATCAACGCGATCCACGGTGCTATCGCCATCGTTCCTGACTCGCTGGCAGGGTGCGTTGTCACCAGCGAGTTCACCGTCGTCCGCCCCTCGGGCTCACTCCCTGCATCAGTGATCTGGTCGATTCTGCGTACGCCCGAGTCCCGGGCAGACATGCTCCTGCTCTCTACTGGCATCGGCAGGACGCGGGTCACCTGGGATATCGTTCGTCAACTCCAGGTTCCGATCCCATCGTCAGATGTGCGGGCCAGGATCGACAACGCACTTCAGGCTGCGCTCGATGCTGAGGCGAGCGTCGCTGCGCTCCGTACAACGGCACGGGCGGTCACAGAAGCTGAGCTGCTGCTGGATAGCGAACACGCTCGGACCATCATCTCCGCATTCAAACCACCGCGGTAGGTCGCTCGAAGGAGAATTATGCGTCTTCCCAGCGAAGTGCTGGACTACCTCGCGGACGCCGCTACTCAGACAGGTCGGAGCCCCGAAGACATCATCGCAGGCCTTTTTCATATGCGGGTCACAGACCGGGCTGAACTACGCGCCTACTTCGGCGAGACGACTCAAACCTTCACCGAGATGCTGGAAGCGCTCGACCGCACGGTTCGCATCCGAAATCCTGGCGTGCAATACACCTACAGAAACGCCTATCTAGGGTATCGACGAGAGACGGAATCTGCGCCGCGGATAGGCGAGCGATCGCAGGTGTTTCTGAGTGTCATGAGAACTAAGTCGAAGTTCGTGCTGGCCCTACCGCTGAACCCGTCTGACTTTGGTGACTTCCCCGGAGTTCGCAGCGTGCAGGGCAAGGGCCGCCACGGGATCGGAGACCTACAGGTGCACCTCTCCTCTCTTGCGCACCTTCACGGGTTCGTTGAGCGATTCGAGCCGTGGTTGTCGCAGAGTGCAGGGGCGGTGCGACCTATCAAGAAGCACCCATGAACCTCAAGCGAAGACGACTACGTGCGGAGCCTGACCTGGTAGCGCAGACTGCAGGTGCCGTCGGCGTGGTGGTCGCAGCCGCCGCGCTGGTCATCGACGCCGTCCGCCAAGGCATGCTGACCTACCTCAAATCCATTGACCAGAACCAGCTTGGGATAGGCATGCCTCACGCGTTTCCACCTCAGCCGTCAACACCACCGACGAACAGATGCGCGCCAACCCCCGTTTGAATTGCCGATTGCTCATCGCCCACGCTTAGGACCTTGCCCTGGATCGAGCGTGGGCCTCTCCGTTGAGCTAGCACTGTTGTTGCGTCCGGTCGGTAGTGGCGGCCGCACGATGGGCTGGACCGCGCCGGCAACCGGCGCATGCCCGGGCATCGTGAACCGGTCGGTAGCACTAGGCCGGTCACCATCACGGATCGCGCTGGCTACCACCGGAACGGGCGGCAGTGTTTCGCTGACCCGCACGAGCGAGCCGCGCACGGCCGCCTCCACCTGTCGCGCTGCCTGGTGCCGGCGTACCGCCGTCTGGTGGTCGTGCATCGCCTTGAGCAGCTGCATCATCGTGTTTAGGAACAGCGCCTGCGATGCGGCCGGCGACTTGCTCGAGGTCGCCTGCATCAGGAGCATCGCGGCCTGCCGCATGCCCGGCTGCGGGACTCGCTTGACCGGAACCTTGTGCGCCTGCACCTGACTGAACCTCGACAGCGCCATCGACGCATCGGCCAGCGGGCCGGGCTGGCCCTCGGTCTGGATCGACCAGGCCGCGAACACGCCGGACGTCTCCTTGGCCAGCTGCGCCCACGCGGCGGTGTCGTCGACCGGCACCGACTGCATCCGGTCGCGCAGCTTCCCGACGTCCGTCAAGCACTCGGCCCATACCTGTGGGTCGACCTCACCGACTTCACGACCAGGTGCCGCTGGCCGCTGATCGCGCTTCGCGGCGTTCCATTCTGCGACCGCCGCGGTGTGCTCCTCGGGGGTGTCGGGCCACCCGCTGCGCAGCCGGGGAAGTGTCAGATCACGACCAAGATTTCCGCCACCGAACCACACCGGCTTCTCACCTGCAGGTGGTCGCGCGGCCACCGAGTAACCCACCACAACATCGGTCCGATCCGACGCGTAGCGGGGACGAACCAGCAGACCACCGCGGCGACAGCGACGGACGAATTCAGCCTCGTCCACCGACGCCGTCCCATACGCCCTGACCTTGCGGCCCAGCGTCACACGGACCGGCTCGGTGCCGGCCTTCTCGGCCTGCGCCAGCTCGGCCGGCTTGACTCCACGGATGCCGTAGCCGTTCTGCCGGGACTCCAGCACCCGCAGCCCGTACTTCACCTCAAGCTCTCCGCTTACCCGCTGGGCGGTGTTGCGGTCGTTCCACACGCTGGCTTTGGTGCCGTCCTCACGCACCAGTGAGACGGCCACGTGAATGTGATCGTTGCCGGCCTTCGACACCCCGTGACGGACCGCGACCCAGCGGCACGGCGCTTTGCCGGACGCCTCGGTGAAGCCCATCTCGTCCACGAAGTCTGACGCGATCTGACCCCACTGGTCATCGGTCAGCTGCCCCTCGTCGGCCGCGAGCGACAGCGAGCAGTGCCACACGTGGCCACCGGGAACCTCGACCCCCAGCTGGCGGCGCGGTGCGTCGAGCTCCGCGGCGATCGCCAGCGCGTCGACCCGGGACAGCTCGGTGTCGTCGTGCCACGCCATGATCTGCGAATCGCCGGCGACCAGGTGCGGATTCTCGTGCTCGTTGTGCCGGCCCTCACTGGCCAGGTAGACCATCAGCCCACCGGCCCGATCACCCCGGGTGATGTTCGGCATCATGGCGTGGCCAGCCCCTCGAGCGTCTCGTCAATCCGTCCCACCAGAGTCCGCGCCTCGGCCAGGAATCCGCTGGCCTCGGCCGGCAGCACGCCATCGATGTTCACGGCCTTGGCCATCTGGTTGACGTTGATCGCGTTGTTGCTCAACACCCGCCGAATGGCGAACAACTCCGCCATCGCCTCGCGTCGCTGCGTCGGCGTCTCTGACCCGCCCGACAACGTCGCCTCGACCATCAGACGAGGCACACTCACCTGCTGCTCAGCGGCCAACGAATCCAGCCGAGACCGCTCTTCTGGGGTGACCTTCACGCGGTACGAATGCGACCGACCACCAGGCACATTCGCCTGACGCGACCGACCCAAAACCTGGCGTCGGATCGGCTCATCCGCCACCGCGTTCACCCCCTCATGCCCAGCGCAGCGACTCCACCAACCGTGGAGACCACACGCCCAGTGTGCCAAAGCCGCGACCCAAAGTCGAGGCTCCCAGCGATTTAGGGAACCTAAATGTATAGCTTGCTCCGCTTCCCATGCGCCAGCACACTATGTAGCGGCCCAAGGGGGATCCGTCCGGGTCCAAGCATTGAGTGGAGCGCTTCGCGCCCTCGATCAACGCCCTGCGGGCGCACCAACCCCCGCTCCCGAAGCCTCACATTTTGACACCCAGCGAGGACCCGTCAAGGGCAAGCGCTGCCTCCTTCGTCGGCCCTTGACGGGCCCTCGCTGGGCATGTTCGGCGTTCTATCGGGAGCGGGGTTTTTGTGGTGGGGGGACCTCTTCACACCACGCCCGGGTCACATCGCCGGCCTTCCGTTTCCGAGTCCGAACAGCCGCCGCCGGCGGCCGACAAACGACAGGACCCAATGATGAATCTCAACACCGCAATCTTTGAAGGCAACCTCGCTGACAACCCCCACCTCAGCCACGTCACCGACTCACAGATCCCGGTGACCGAAGCGGTTGTCCTGGTCAACAGGCGCACCAAAGACGACGCCGATCAATGGACCGACGCCGAACCGACCCGGTACCGGATCAAGGCATGGAGGTCTCTGGCCGAGCACCTGGCCAACCTCCCCAAGGGCACGACCGTCCTCGTCGTGGGCAACACCACCACAGAAGCCTGGCTAGACAACGGACAAAAAAGGACCAGCGACGTCGTGGTCGTCCAGGCCATCGGAGCATCGTTGCGGTTCACCAACGTCTACGCCGAGAGCGCCCACGGCCAGGCCTCGAGCACCAGCTCGCAAGGGCACTGAGATGGCCACCACCACCAGTACCCGACTGCTGACCACCAGCCAAGCCGCCCACCGACTAGGCATCCCGCCGGCCCAGCTCGCCGCCCTCCGCCAGCGCGGCCAAGGACCCGAATGGGGACGCTTCGCCACCACCATTCGCTACTCCACCGACGAGCTCGACAAGTGGCAACAAGCCACCCGGCAGCACACCACAGGCCGGCGCGGGTCAGGGGCCATCCCGGGCGACTGACATCACCAGACGGGTAACAGCCGGCCCGGTTCCGATCACGCCCCGCGGCGGCTGACCCCCGCGCCGTTGGGGTCAACCTTCACCGGCTGCAGCACATCGCCGTCAAACCACCGCTGGATCACGGGCCGGCCCTCAGCCCGCTCGTCGACGTAAACCACCAGACCCGACCACCGGGTCGAGGACTGCCTGCGCACGTCAATCAACAGCCCCTGCCAGGGCTGCTCAAACCGATATCCGCGCTGCACCAGCACCAGCCGGACCGGGTCGAAGTCGGGCCACCGATCGCGCCGGCTCGGATTCATACCCACCCCAAAACCATAGAACACATGTTCGAAGGCCGGTCCAGGGACCAGACGACCCAGATCTAGAATTGATCGGTGATCCTCTCCACCACCATCCGTCAGAACCCACCAGACCACCGCGGCGGATACGCCCTCGAATCCAAGACCCTCACCGCCGAAGCTGCCACCTACGACCAGGCCTACGCCGACCTGACACAACAAGTGCCGGACGGCTGGTCAATGCTCTTCGTCCGCCAACCCTGACCAATCACGCCCCCGAGACTGCACCCATCCGCGAGGATGACAGCACCAGCGCAGGGGAGTGACCGTGATCGACACACTCGAGGACCACTACCGGTGGGACAGCGTCGGCCAGGTCTTCGTCCTGCTCGAGCAAGAGCCCGGGCTCGTCGACGTCCGCCCACACCGGGTCGACGTCCAAGCCGCACGCATCCACGCCGGGTGGGAACTGATGACCACCGTCACCCTCGACGAGCTCAACGCACAACCCGGCGTCATCGACGTCTGGATCCGCACCGACACCGACTAGCCCGGTGCTGTGGACTGACGCTGGCGCGAAACGGTCACCGCTGAGAGTCTGAGCCCATGACGGCCCCCAAGCCTCGCAACCCTGACGCCATCACCCTGGCCGAAGCCGCACAGCTGCTCGGACTCAGCCAGATCCGCGTGACCCGCCTACGCCGCGAAGGACTCCTGACCCGGCTCGACGGCTACCCCAGCTACTCACGCTCCGACGTCCAAGCCTTCATCGATAACCCCTGGATCAACGGCCGACAGGCCGCGCTGGTCCTTGGCGTGAGCCATAACCGGGTATGCCAACTCGCCCAGGACGAGAAGATCCCCGTTCACCAAACCGCCAGTGGTCACCGCGTCTACCGACTGCAGCAACTCCAGGTCGTAGCCAACGCGCGACGCGTGAGGCTTCGCGGCGAACGGATCTGACTTGCGCTCGGCTTAGGCCCCAGTGGCCGCATCGCGTCGCGGGAGACGAGTGAAACCACATGGGTCGCGCTCGGTAGGAACAGCGACACAGGCGAAACTGACACGATATGGGTCGTTCGTATCGCATTCGAGGGCTCACCTGTCGCCCGCACGAATCGCGGCGCAGCCCAACTGATCAGCCCACTCGGGCTGCGCCGTTGCTCCTTTACGATAACGACAGGTGCCGCAACGGACAGGCGGTCGCAACTACACTGGGGGACCGAATGGCAGCCTTCGAAGACGCGGAGATCTCGCGTCGCGACGTTCTCCGGCGTCTTGGTTTCGGCCCGCTCGATGCTGAGTCAGACCCCGATCTCAGTGCACGATTCGTTCGTACCGAGGATTTCGATGAGTTTCTGGCCCCCCTCAATGTCTTGGTGCTTGGCCCGAAGGGGACGGGTAAGTCAGCCCTTTTTGAGCTCTTTACCAAATATGAAGGAACCGCACGCGCTTTCGCACCCCACGCGCTGAAGGACGTAATCATCACAGCGGCGACGGGGTTTTCGGATCTGACCGAGGTCGATACGGGTTCCATCGAGTCCCTCCGCCAAGAAGATGGCTATAGCCACGAAAGTCTGTGGCGCCTCTACATCGCGCTCCGGGCTGCCCTCGCGGTGTCGAACCTGGAGAACTTGCCCAGTGGTCCGTTGAGGGAGTTCAGCAAGGCAGTGGGAGGAAAGCGGGACTGGCGCCTAGCGCCAATCCTCAAGCAACTGTGGCGCGCGCTGATCTCAGACAAACTGCCCACTCCCAGGATTACTGTCCGCGGAGTCGAAATCGACTTCTCAGTTGGTGGTCAAGATCTAGATGTCACTGCGATGCTTCAAGAGGTCAACCGAGCCCTCGACATTGAGGGCAAGCACCTGTGGGTCCTGTTTGACAAGATCGATGAGCTTTTCCCGACGGACCCGAATGAACGGCTTCGTGCCCTCGAGGGACTGGTGCTGACGGCTATGGAAGTTCGTCGCACGTTCCCGCGCATCCAACCCCGGATCTTTCTCCGGACGGATCTGTGGCGGCACCTGCACTTTACAAACAAGAGCCACCTTGAAGACAAGAAGGTTGACCTCGCATGGTCAGCACCTCAGATGGCAAGGCTCTTGCTCAAGCGTGCAGTGACCGACGAAGCGGTCTGGAACCTCGCAGCCGAGCAAGAAGAACAGCTTCTTGAGGTCGTGAGTGTGGAGGACCTCTCCGATGAGCAGGTAGCCACAGCACTGACCTCGATATTTCCCTCCAGCGTTTACGCGGGAGTGAACGAAGCGTCGTTCGTCTCGTGGCTCGTGCCGCGTATAACGGACGGTCTAGGGACGGTATTGCCGCGCGAGGCCATCTACCTGGCCAACCAAGCCCGAGCCGCGCAGATCGCCACCGGCGGCCCCGCTACGGAGACGCTCTTGTCCGGAAAGAGCGTCCTAACGGCATATCGCGAAATGTCCGAGATGCGCGTGCGGAGCTATTTGGCCGAGTTCCCTGACGTATCGAAACACATTCTTCGATTCGAAGGACTGACTACCTCGACATTCACTCGCCAGGAACTCAATGCGAAGTTTGACGGTTTGGAACCGAGCGGTGATGACCTGCTTCGAGAACTCTGCGAAATCGGTCTACTCAAGCCCGGTGGGCGAGACATCGCGACATCCGAGTCGTTCGATGTGCCACAGCTATACCGCCAAGGCCTCGGCCTCGTCATTCGTGGCCGCCCCTGAGTGCCAGACCGTAGGTGGACAGAAGACCATGGTCACCGCCTCATTGTGAACCGTTCCCCCGACGGGGGCGACGTACGAGGCCCAGCGAAGCGAGCAGGCTCGTCGCTAGCCGTAGTCCTCGACGTCGCCGGGATATCCACGGCCAACTCCAACGTTTCGGTGTATCCGTCAGGCGGGTCGAATGCAGCAGCTTTCCTGAAGACGACCGCCGGCACTCACGCCTCTTCAAACACAGTAGTCGTAAAGCCCGGAGCCGACGGCAAAGTTACTTTCAGGAACTCAGCCGGGGACACGGACATCAACGTTGACGTGCAGGGCTTCTTCACTGCCGTTACTGACGCGTCAGCTGCCGGCGGATTCGTGCCCGTAGACCCGTTCCGGCTGGTCAGTACGGAAGACGGTATCGGTGTGCCGGCTGTCAAACTAGTTGGCGGGACCACCACACACGTCAAAGTCGGCGGCGTCGGAGACATCCCCGCTGACGCGTCCGCAATATTCGCCAACGTTCGCGTCACTTACGTGAGCAGCGACGGCGGGCTGAAGGTTCAAGCGTCCGACGCTTCCTCGAACACCGCCACTGCGATCAACCTGGCACCCGGCGCTCCCCAAGACACCGGGCTCTCGGTGAAGTTGGGCTCCGATGGCAGGATAAAGCTGACTATGTCGGGGAGCTCCTCATTGACAGCAGAAGTCAAAATTGACGTGCAAGGGTATTTCAGCAAGACAGGTGGCGAGGGTAGCCTTTTCAACCCTCTTGCGAAACACCCGCGCATTTATGACTCACGTACAAGCACCGCGATCCCTGCGAAGAGCTCGCGCGTAGTAAAGATCGCTGGTGTTGGAGGACTCCCGGACGACGGCAGTCTGAGCGCAGTAGCACTCACGATCACAGCCGTTGACTGGACGGCGTCAGGTGCCGTTCGTGTCGTGAACGACGACCTGGACGGGGGCGGCACTTCGAACATCGGGTTCTGGACAACCTCCGATCGATCCGTCGTGTCAACTTCTATCGTTTCGGTCTCCTATTCCGGCGAAGTGCGAATCGACAACACAAGCGGCGGTTCAGTCCATATCATCCTCGACGCGCAGGGATGGTTCAGACCGCTAAATCCCGTGCCGCCCACTGATTCGGACGTGTACGCGTTCGGTGACCTTGGCCCGAATGTGGAAGTGGGCGACGCCCTGACATCATCGGACCTTAACGCGCTCGGGGTCGACCCGAGTGAGCTCACAGACGAAAACACCGTCTCCACGTTGGATCCCGAGGTCCCCATTGAAGGATCGACCGAAGAGGCGACTGACGGCGAATCAGAAACCCTTGAGCCCGGAGGCCCCGAGGCAGATCCCGATGCGGTGGACCCGGCGTACCCAGATGAGCAGCAAGAGGATCCGAGCAGCGTCGAAGGCCCCGAGATCCTGACCGATCCGGTATCGCCCCTCTCCAGGACTACAGGCACGCAGTCAAGTAGCGCCGTGAGTAACACCGTGAGGGAGTCTTACGACATCCTCCGTCTCTATCACCGAAAGAAGTCCCCGAAGGCGGGGTACTACGTGATCCGACGCGGCATCACCTATCCTTTCACCGGACCAGACGGACGGCCTCACAGTCCATACGGTTGGCGCAAGTCATACGTAAAGCACAATGCAACATTGAAGATGGCCAAGCGAACCCTGAAGGCAGGGTGGTGGATAGCATCGGAGAATCGCTACGAGGTCATCGCATACAAGTGGAGATGCCAAGCCAAGTTCATTTGCTGGGTTAAGGACGCGGAGAGAATCCGGGTCGTGTACAGCAACACGATTTCGCCGCGGGAGACGGGCGACTATTACGCGAAGGGCCTGATCTCGACCTACTGCCCGGACGCGCCGGGATACTGGTGCCCCGACTGGGTCAAGAAGGGAGCCAGAAAGTACTGACATGAGTGCCGCGAGGAGGCTATGTGACCGAACCAACCGGTGATTCGATAGCAGTACCGCTCGAGGATGTGCTGGGTTGGGCCGTCGAGCAGGGCGCGTTCCTTCCCAGTTCGTTGCCGTGTACGACGGCCGAAGCCGTGGAGCTCACTGCGCTGTTTTATTCACACATACGGGCTCTGTTTGAGCAGCTAGACGAGTACTCCCTGCTTCAAGATGGCATCCGAAGCGTCATACGTGAGGGTGCTGTGCTCCATGACATCTGCGACGCCAATGGAATCAGAATTCCCCCCGGTGTGACCCATACGTAGCATCGGACAACTAGTGGCCCCTGCCAAGGAAGTGGAACGCTCGGGATCGTAACCCGCGCAAACCTCGCGATCCCGATCCGATCACCCTGACGGAGGCGATAAGGCCGCTCGGGCTCAGTGTGATCCTGGTGACCGGGTTGCGCCGCGAAGGCTTGTTGACCAGCCTTCCCAGCTACTCACGCAGCGACGGCCAGCGCACCGGCGTACGCCGCCATTGCGTCATCCGGCGGCAGCGAACGCTCGCGCGGCTGCCAAAATGGCGGCACCGACCTGTTCGAGGTCGCCCTCGCGCAGCAGTCGTGCCGGCGCGAGATCATCCAGACGCGGGTTCATGCCCTGGAACCACGCCTGCACTACGGCGGCCGAGTCCTTGCCGCGCAGCAGGGCCGCGATCCGGTACGCCATCCGCAGCCGATTGAGCACCTCGGTCGACGGGGTTCGGCGGTCAGCGGCATCAGCCCACTGCCGCACTGCCCGGGTCTCCTGAACCGACCCCAGATAGGCCACGAGCTTCGCGCCCAACAGGTCGCGCAGTCGTTCCACGAGTTCCGGCGGGGTCAGCCGCACCGAGTCCTCATACGCGCGTAGATCGCCACGGGCCACCCTCGCCTGAATACTCATGTGTGTAGTCTCGCACCTTGCCGGTGGAATCCAAGGGCTGATCACGTGCCGATCCCACCCAGAATCACATGTCAGATATCGCCGATAATAATGATTATGTAAACCCGAAGTGCACAAGGTGGGCCTAGTGCCTCGCCGACTGTCACCAACGTGATGGCCGAGTACAGCTAGCGCGTAGGGTCCGGCTGCGGCCTTGCTTGCTGTCTTGATCGCCACGTGACACCACACTTCGGCGTCAGTCTCGGCGCTGATGTGGGTGATGGTCGACCACAGCGCGTCCCGCACGGGAATGACCTGCGCAGCGACCGCCAGGATGCGGGCACGGGAGTCAGTCGGACCCGCGTCTCCCAGCTGACCGCGACTGAACGAATCTTTGTCCATCGCACTCGCCCGGAAAGGCGGTCTACCGGATGCGGCAGCTCGAGGTCGTCGCACGGGCACGCAGGACACGGTTCCCCTAGTCGAAGGAACTATCTTTCGGCGAATGCGCCCGGCGCCGAGCCAGGGCGTGACAGCATGACACCGATCCGCACACCCACGTTAGGTCTATGCGCATGCTGGCTCGGCTTCGTCTCCTCACCCTGGTTTTCGTCACTCTCGGCCTACTAGCCTCGCTGGCGGCGGCAATCCCGGCGTCCGCTGAAGACGCCGCCCCGCCGGTTTCACCGACGCCCACCGCGGTGGACTCCGATGACGACGGGACGCTTGACGCACCCGACACGGCGGCGGCAGCTGCCGCAGCGGCTGCGAAGGCTGAGCCCGTCGAGGACCTCTCGAAACGTACAGCGATGGTCACTGTGGTGGCCAACCCTGACGGGACCTTCACCAGCAAGGAGTTCGCCACACCCGTCCGCATGAAACAGGACAGCGACTGGGTCGATGTCGACTACACGTTGACGAAGCAGCCCGACGGGTCCTGGGCGCCGAAGGCGGCCCCGGTCGATGTGTCGATCAACGGCGGTTCCCCCAAGGAAGCGGCCCGGGTCACGTTCGACGACGGCGAATCCGTCGCCGTCACTTGGCCGCAGAATCTTCCCGAGCCGACCGTGAGCGGTGGCGTGGCCACCTACAAGCTGTCCAACGCGACCGACCTGTTGCTCGCTGTCACCAGCAACGGCGTCAACGCGCACCTTCGACTCAATCAGGAGCCCGCCGCGGACGACCCTGTCTTCACCTTCGGCCTTCGCGCCGAAGGAGTCGAGGTCGACCAGACCAAGTCCGGTGGGCTGGAGATCTCCGGGGACGACGGCGAGACCATCGCCGAGACCTCGAACCTGGTCGCCTGGGACGACAACACCGACTATGCGGGGGACCCTGCCAATGTGGTCAACCTTGACGCCACCCTCGTCGAGACCACTACCACCGGCGACGTCACACAGCACACCCTTGACCTGACAACACCAAACGGATTCTTGTCCGACCCTGACACCCAGTACCCGGTGATCATCGATCCTGACCTCGGCATGAGCAGGACCCGCGACACCTTCGTCCGCAGCGGCGACACCACCGACCACGGCTCAGAGAATCGACTCATCGTCGGCAAGATCGATCCCAGCGTGAGCTCCAACAGCAACCCCACGCGGTCTTACCTGAAGTTCTACAACGGCACCATCGAAGACAACCCCAACGTCGAGGTCCTCTCAGCCAAGCTAGGCCTCTACCAGTACTACGGCTACTCCTGCAGCGACCGCCGCATGTACGCATACCCCGTCGGCACCCCGTGGGACGACAACATCACCTGGGCCAACAAGCCCGACGCCGTCGCCGGCGGATACTCCACCTACGTCGACGACAACCGCGGCGCCGCCGGCTGCGGCGACGGCTGGACCACCATGAACGTCACCAACATGGCTAAAGCCTGGAACACCGGAGCAGTCGACATGCAAGGCCTCCGCCTCCACGCCGAGGACGAGGACCGCTCCTCCTACGAACGACGCTTCTGCTCAATGAACCCCCAAAGCGGAACCAGCTGCAACACCGCGGCGAAAACTCCCTATCTCTCCGTCACCTACGGGGTCTACACCCAAGCTGTAGCACTTGGGGACCTAGCTCCGTCCGTCTCGGTCGGAGATGAGCTGAGTGCATCCGCTCTCGCAAAGGCCGGGATCGACCTCGACGAGATTCCTCAAGGTGGCGCCGTGCTCGCGGAGACTGATCCGAGCCTTGCAGACCAAGAACTTGGGGAGGAACCGAGCACACTGGAGGACCCCAGCAGCCAGAGCGGCGAGCAAGAAGATGATCCGATCCTCGACGACCCTGCCACTCCCGATGCCGAGGAACTGACCGGGGAACTCACCACCGACCCGCCGGCCAGCGATTCGAGCACCACAGGACCCTCCATCAGCGCTGCGGCGGCTGGGAGTTGGCGGCTCCCATCGACGATCATTCGTACTTACCGTCGGCACTATTCGGACGGGAGCATGCAGTACATGGTCGTTCGACATGGACGGTCGTTCGGATGGACTGGGTATGACGGCAAACCGAAAAAGGCCTTCGGCTGGCAGAAGGGCTGGGTCAAGCACAACGCCCGATTGGCATCGGTTAAGGCAACACTCAAGTACGGCAAATGGAACGGCGCAGAGAAGCGCTTCCAGATGCGGGCCTCAAAAATGCTGTGCTCGACGTCGTGGTGGGGGCGCAAGTCATGCAAGGTGGTCGACACCATGCTGTTCCGGGTCGTGTACGAGTACGGCGCCAAACGACAGGCAGTCGGGGACCCCTACTCGTACGGCGTCGTAACGTCATACTGTGTAAACGGCAGCCAATGGTGCCCGAGCTGGGTTAACGAGGCTGCACGAAAGTATCTCAAAACCAAGTAGATTCAGGCGTAGCGCCCGAAGGATGCTAGGTCGCCGAGGGGACAGGCCGTGTCAGATGATCCGAGAAGACCTACCCTTGCCGACTTCCTAGGGTGGGGAGTTGAGCAAGGCGTGTTTACGGTCGGCCTCGAGTTACCCGCCCGGGCGATTGCCGAACACGCATTCGGGCTTATCAAAGCCCAGTTCGCGCTCGTAACGGGCGCACCACACAACGATACTGTCGCCAAGTCTTCGGCGAATGCGAGCGGGAAAGTACATCCCACAGGGAGCACTCACGCGGCTGACGAGTCTGGTATGAGCCTTGCACAGTTCGATCGTGTCACGGCTCAACGGCGCCTTGATGAGGTCGAAAATATTCTTCATCAGGCAGTGGACGTCGTCTGCAACGTCCACGCAGATCGCATCGCGGCGGACTATGGCGTAGCAACGGCCATGGTCATCGGCATCTTCAATGAGTTTAGGGCGACGATCGAGCAGGCTGACTTGCTCGGAGTCCAGCTGAACCACGGCCTCGAGACACCAATTCCGTCTGGTCACGACTTGCGCTACCTGGCATCGGAGATCGGGCCTAACGGAATTGACGTTCCTGAGTGGGTCCTCCGCGAATCTAGGTGAGCTCATCACGGCGATGATGCGCATTCCCGTGGTGCAGCAGAGTTCCATCACCCGCTGCGGGCCCGAAGCGTTCGTGTAGCTGCTAGCGCGAGCAACGCGCACCTACACGCGGCGGCCAAGCCGCCATGATCGCGCAACCCTACCTGCCGCAGCTTGCCCGGATTCTGGTTCGTGATGGGCCATCTTCGCTATTAGGGATGACAGGGGCGAAAGCCTGCGACAGTTTCGACGAATGCTCCGACAGGCTCCGTGGCCGCTTAGAGGAGCCCGACACCGGGGATATCGAACCGGCTTCCGGTCTCGAGCCCAGCGTCCTGGGGAGCCATGCGGGCAAAGCGCAGCGGCGGCGAAGTCCGCTCCACTCGCCACATCAACGGCGGTGCTGCGACAAGTGCAGGCTTGGGCGTTTCAGCCGACATCGACGTAGGAGCGTGCGGCAGCCAGCACTAGTCACGCCTGGCCCTCTGCCAACGCTTCCGCCGGGGAGGCGTCGCCCAGCTGGGGGTCATCCCCATAAACCAAGCCCGCGCAAGAAGAGACTCCTCGACCGTAAGCACTGGCCGCGGGGACTGACGGCGGTAGGCCAGGACACCGTCCGTGCGGGTTAAGCCCCGTCGAAGGCGGGGTCCGCTCACCGGCGCGAGCGCGCCGACTTGTCGGCCCTCCGTGGCCGAGTCCTGACAAGCCATCCGCCCGAGCGGTACAGCAACGGCGGGTCCGCTCCCCCGGTGCGAACGCGGCGGCCGGCGGCCCCCGCCGTGGTGTTCGCGTCGGCCACCAGCGACACGATCTACGCGGGCATCCCCGTCCACTTGGCGGGGTCCACTCCCTGGGTCAGAACCATCTCGACCAGCCCGGCCAGTGAGTGATGAATGTCGGCGCGTAGTGCCTGCTCCACGGCCATGAGCGAACGGGCGCCGTCACCGGCGAGCCAGTAACCGAACGCGGCCAGCGCGTAGGGTCCGGCTGCTGCCTTGCCTGCTGTCTTGATCGCAACGCGTCGCCAGACTTCGGCGTCGGACTCGGCGCTGGCGTGCGTGATGGTCGACCACAGTGCGTCACGCACCGGGATGACCTGCGCGGCGATCGCGAGAACTCGGGCGTGGTCGTCGTTGACGATTCCGGCGCTGGCACTTTCCAGCGCTGCGGTGGCGGCCAATGCCAGCCGCTCCCCCGCTGCGGCGTCGGCTGCCTCAATCGCCTCGACGTCTTGGCTGATCTCGTACAGGACGGGCGCGGACTCGAACAAGGCTGCCAGCGCTTCGCGCGAGGACCAGATTTGCTGCCCACCGGCCACGGCCTGCACCACGGCTGCGCTGACCCTGTCGGGACGGTCGTAGACCGGTGCACCGTAGTCGGGCATCCCGTGGCGGTCATACAGCCACACGTTCGCCGCGTCGGCTCGCGCGGCGAGGATCAGGTTGGTGGGTGCGAGTCGGGCCACCACTTCGGCGGTGAGCGCGTCGGCAGCATCCTGATCAGCGCTGAGAGCCAGCAAGACGACCCCGTCCCCAGCATGCTCGTTGAGGTGGTGGGCGATCATCTCCCCCGCCTCGGCTGCGCCCTCGACGTGCGGCATGTCCAGCCGCAGCCGGAACCCGAACGCCTTGCGGGGTCCGTTCGTGATGATCCCGATGAACGACTCGGACACAGCGAAACCGAACAGGGTGGGGACGGCCTCGACCACGTCGACCACGGTCGACGCCTTGAAGATGCTGCTCATGATGAGACTCCACTTCTGCGCGGGAAGTGCCCGTTGAACTCCGCCGTCCAACCGTTTTTTGGCCCTCCCGGGCAAGGACGATGAACTGCCCCTGTGGAGCGCCGGAACGTCAACCCGTAGGGGCGATCGGGCGGCCAGGTCGTGAGGAAATAAGCGCAGCGCCGAACGTCCTGATGGCCGGTGAGCTCGACGCGTAGCGGCGATTGCGTGGAGGCGCGGGGGGCAGAGCATAGACGCCCCGGGAGAGACAAAATCAGCTTTTGCAGCGCCGCCGGAGGCGGCTCCGTTAGTGGCTTGTCCCCCGGCCTTCGGCTGGTCCAGCTACGGCGCCGTAGGCGTCTCCGATTGAGGGCTCCTGGCGGCCCCAGATCGCCGCGTAGCGGCCTGGAGTTGGAGCCCTGCCAGGAGCTCCCTCACAAGAGCGATTTGGGCTGCCTGAGTCATATGCCACGCCAATGACAACCGTCGTCCATGACTCGACGCCGACCACACATCGCGAAAATTCTATTCGGTTGACGTGTCGAACCGGTGAGCCGACCACCGCGTCAGCGGCACCTAGCGAAGTGGCTCCGTACCAGCGCCACGCTGGAAGCGGCCTGACGACTGCACGCTGATGGCTGTGAATCCCGTCGCGCCATTCTCGCGAAGACAACCTCCAACTAGGTCAATGACCCAACTGGCAAGGTCCACGGTCCACTCACGCGCCTGACACGAGAACCACATCGTTAGTCCATTATCGACGGAGTGGACGATGTCATCGCCGGTAATCCGCCGAGCTGACGAATGCCCGCCAAGGTCCTCGAACGAGACGAGGCCCGCACCATAGTAGTTCAGACTGTCACGGAAGTTTGCCGTGTCCAGAACGTCGTCATTTTGGCCCTCGAGAGAGACACATATATTAAAGTCCCGGCGATTTTGCGGGTCTCCTAACTCAAACCACGAACGTGTGGAGGAGGCGGAAAGGAGCGGCGTGACCCCCTGACGTATAGGCACCACGGCATGAGCGCCGGAGAACGTCCAATCACCGATCCGTCCCAAGACGTCGCTTAGCACTGAGAGTGCGACTCCAGTCGGAAGGGGCCGGTTGGGGTCAACTAGCGGCTCAATCTGCAGCCAGCACAGTTCACGTTCTTGCCCATCGCTGGTCCAGTCCTCCCCCGCTTCACCCTGATGCCAGCGGGTCGAGGAGACCCCGTAGCCTTCAGGCCACGCTGCGTCGATGGTAACGGCACGCACGATCGCTAGGCTGAAGGTGTCGTCGGCGGGCAAGGAGTCGTTCGCCTTGCCCGCTACTATCCAGGGCCAGAGGTTCAGGGCGCCGCGGAGTGCGACAGTAATCGTCAACGTTGCCTCCTTGAGGTCCCGTCCGATCAGACTTTGCAAGACAAGATCGTAACCGCCGTGGTCAGTTTGTTGGGCGTATCACCGACACCGATGATGTCCACGTCGATTCGCGTACGCCATGGGACACCCGCGTTCGTCTTCTTGCAATCCCTTCGGGCATTCGCGCGCCTGCTTGAGCCGCCCCCTTGTTTGACCTTTTTCCGACCGGTGTCTTTTGTTTTCCACTTGAGTTCGCTGAGGTTGTATTGCTGCAGCTCGATAGTCACCCACGCCTTCTTGTTGATGATCGATGGATCAGCAGTTAGCCACCAGCCGTGCCCGGACGCGTACCCGACCCCGTGAACACGATCGCCTTTGGTAAAGAAGACATCGTTACCCAGCGTCCCCATGGGCGGTTCCTGCTGGTCGCCGGGGGCTGGCGGGGGTTCATCGCCATCGGGCCACATGTAATCCGAATCATCGAGCGCTTCGGGCTCCGAATCCGCAGAAGTGTCATCCGGCAGCACCACGTAGGAGAGCGGCACTATCTGCAGGTGCACGCTGGAACCTGACGTGTTCTTCACGACGAGGTCGCCCGCAGGAGACAGCCTGACTGAGATCGTCTGCGTTAGACCTCCTGACGCATCTCCAACACCCGCGTTAAAATTCACACTTGTGTTCTCGGGAGACGACGCCGAATCCGGGTCTACGAATTGGAGCGCTCCTGATGCTGTCCAGTTTCGAAGCCTGACGCGGGCTGTGATCGTCGCCACACTAGCGTCGTCTGGTACTCCTCCTGAGCCCCAAATCGGTATGACCCGACTTTCGTCAGGACCCACCGCTGATTGGCCGGCAGCTTGGGTGTTGTAAGCCTCTAATTGAGCAATAGGAACGACTGATCCGCCTGGGGGGCCATCAGCTAAGGCAGGGACCTGAACGGGCTGGCCCAGCGGTCCAGAAGGTGAGTACACAGACGCCACCAAGTCATAATTTCCCAGCGCCAGCGCCGGTAGCGGCAGCGTTAGAGGAGGTGTCTGCCCGGAAGACGGAACGGTCGCGAAGGCGGAGTAGCCGTCAAATAGGACGCTTGCGCCCTTCTTTACCGCGAACCTGACACGAACCGACGCACCAGGTGTCCCAGAGACCACCGCAGAAGCTGTGTACGGATTTTCCTCGCCTGTGAACGCAATCGCGGACAGTCCCTCTTGCGGAGACACCTGGAATGTCTCTGCCGACGAAGGGGCTGTTGAACTCTGCGCGCCGTCGTTCGCCCACGCCTGGACCGTATATGTCCCTGCAGGAAGTGCAGGCAGGTCAAGACTCGCAAGCGTCCCGCTAGGAACGAAAGCCGAGTAACTGTCCGATACCGTTGCAGACCCTCGCTTCACTAGGAATCTTGCACGTACGTTCCCCTTCACCACGCCGGTCACTGTCGTGGCCAGCGTTCTGGTCAAACCGGAGGCCGTCACTACTGGCGTTGGTGGAGTGGCCGGCGCAGGATCGCTGTACGTGAACTTCATGAACGGAACACGGTCCGCGACTGAACATGCCAGCGAGGTGTCGTTGCTCGGCTCCTCGGAGCAGAATCGGCGTTCGAAGGATGCATCCCCGCTGTCAGCCGACGGCACATTCAGTTGAACTCCCCAGTTCGGCAACCCGCCTGCGTCAGGCCCTTTGGACCACGCCCGCGCGAGTCCCAGCGTACTTGCGGAAACGAATCCAGGACCGTCTGCGCATCCGGAACCGCGATTAGCGGTGAAAAGGGTCGAACTTCCTGTGTTGTTGTTCGTGGCGGGTTTGTTGGAATTCACTGTCGTGGTCTCGTGAAACTCAGCCGTTAACGGATGAATGTTGATCTGTCTAGGCGAGCAAGACCCAGTGAAGTACTGGTAAAAGTTCATGGAGGCGGCACTGATCGTCTTACCGGCGAGAAATGTGTTCTCCCACTGAATGAGAGTGACGGCTGGGTTAACGTTCGTAGTGTCCCCTCCTACCCGCCCCACAATGAGGTGCGGCGACTGGCCTGTGGGGACCGTGTCACCCGGCCGGGTGTACGTATCCCTCAGTTCGTTCACCGCATTGATGTCCGGGTCGATCGTTACCGGATACCCAGTCGCGGGGTCGGAAAGGAACCCTCTTGGCGCTTTGAGATCAAGCGTCTGTTGCGACGATCCGCCGCTCGAGCGCGCTCGCGATAGTTCGGCGTTAAGACGCACCACGTTAGTGGGGTCACCGGCGGCATCCCGGCGAGCATCCCACGCCACCAGCGTCGAAGTGTTGCCAAGGTGAGTGTCTGACCTATCAGTAACTAACAACCCGCCAGCAGCCTCGTCCACGTTCAGATGAGTCGTCTCAACACCAAACTTGAATGTTGGGTCGTCGCTCGATGGGGGCGAGTTGAGCCGCAGGTGTGTAGCGACCCCCGATGCTGTCACTGTCACTACAAGGTCCGAGGTCTCGGAAACCGCGTATGTAGCTGTCCCGCCTCGGACCGTCGGCCTCCCGAGTGGAACAGGCCACGTCAGAGCCATGGCGTCGCCATCACCGAAGGTGACGCGTGCCACCTCTCTCGTGCCGCCACCGCTAACGCGGACATCACCAAAGACAGCCTCTGGTTTGTAGGTGCCGTCTGGGGCCTCACGCAGGGTGTAGTCAATGTCGACCCATTTGCCGTCCTGTTTCACACGGACAGGTGCGGCGTAGTTAGTACCCGTGAATGAGCCGTCCGGGTTGGCGACCGTCGAAAACGTCTCGGTTCGTTGCGATAAGTCCTCAACCGGCTCTGACTGACGGGCTGCGCCATCTATGGCGCTCGCAGAATCAGAGGCATCTAGAGTGCCATCGTCGTCTGAATCTTCCGGAGGTGCGACCGCGACGGAAGCCGGCCCCTCAAGTCCGACACGTGCTTCCGCGGGTCCGACAGCCGTGCCGGCTAGGAGAACAACCAGACCTACCAGCGCGGCCAGCCCACGCGGTTTCATCTCTGACATGGGGGGCCTTTGACTAGCGACGGTTACGAGAGACCAGTTGAGCACACCCTGTCCCATATTTTCTCGGAAACGCATTCACCGGGGGCTGCTGCAACGAACACGGGTCTTCACCCCGGTTCACTCAGACGGCGAGAACCCGGTCCAGCAGTCCGGGTCGATGCCGTGGGCCAGGACGGTGTCGATCGGGTTGACAAGTTGTGGTCCTAGTCCGCTCTTAGCGTGTGCTCAACGGCGATCAGGGCGCGTGCCACCCCGTTTGCTGCGCGCAGGCACAAGTGCTTGACCGACCTCCGCTGCGTCGGAAATCTCGTCACTGTCGGGCAGGTCCACCCGCAGGAGGTGCCCTAACCTGCGCCTGGGTCCTGTGGTAACGATTCCGACGAACGCTCCGCCACGATGAACCCGAAGAAGGTGCGAACGGCGTCGACGACGTCGACCACGGTCGACGCCTTGAAGATGCTGCTCATGATGTGACTCCACTTCTGCGCGGGAGGTGCCCGTTGAACTCCGCCGTCCAACCGCTTTTTGGCCCTCCCGGGCAAGGACGATGAACTGCCCCTGTGGAGCGCCGGAACGTCAACCCGTAGGGGCGATCGGGCGGCCAGGTGGTGAGGAAATAAGCGAGCTTGCGAGCGCCGATCCAGCTGGCTGACCGGTGAGCTCGACGCGCAGCGGCGATTGCGTGCAGGCGCGGGGGGCAGATCATGGACGCCCCGGGAGAGACCACATCAGCCCTTCACAGCGCCGCCGGAGGCGGCCCCTTCAGTTCTTGATGTCATGACCCGCGGGCGCATACCTGCGAGGAGAGAAGTCAGATCCTGACCAAGTGGAAGAAGAAGGTCACAAGGTGACCCGGGCGACGTTGAAAGTGCGTAAGACACGTCCACTCGATAGACACGTCAGATGGGACTTGCGGCGGGCCTGGCGTTCTTGGGTTGCGTGTTCGTGGCCGATGCGATTTACACCCGTCGTGCTAGGCGCGATGGGAGGGACCCTGGCGACAACGCGCTGGCTCACTGGTTCAAGGTCCATCCGGTGTTGGCCTGGCCCGTGGCGTTACTTGCCTTCGCGTCGTTCTCGTGGCTCGTGTCCCGTTAGGTGATCACCAACGTGTTGATCGAACACCACGATCCCTCGTCGCGGGGCAAAATGTCCCTGGCACGCGAACTTGACCTCAGCTGGCATTCTCGGCCGCCTGACGGGCGGGGACGTCACATGGGAACCTAGAGACCCTCTCACGTCACATGGGTTACTGCCCTCGGGTCGTCTCGGCGCGGTGACCTCCGAGGCCCCTCTTCGCTTCATCTTGGCTCCGCAGGACTCCGACCGCGCTTATCGCAGGCGTCTCGCTCGGGCTGGGCAGGCGAGACAGTTACGTGCCGGCGGAAGCACTGCAGGAGCGTTCTGCGAGGTTCGAATCAATCCAGGTACTGGCGTAGGCAGCCCAGTACGAATGCGGTCCTGGTGGGGGCTTGGTGCTTGTCAGCGAGGCGGTCGAGGGTCGCCACGCTTGCCGCGTCGAGGACGACTTCGGTTTGGATACTCGGAGTGGCCGCGGTGGCCGTTCTGGGGCGGACGAAGAGCGAGGACTTGACCGTTCCTGGCGTGGGGAACTCGAGCTTGATGCCGGCGTTTTCGACGTGTTCGACCGCGTCCAGGATGACGTGCACCTTGCTCGTTCGATCTGCTGCCACGCGGCTGCGTAGTTTGGCGTCCAGATCTTCAGGGGTCCTGAACGCTACACGCCGGGTTCCTCCGACATCTTCGGATCTTGGGCGGGCCCGGTCCGCCACCGCGGCCTTGTTCGTGGCGGCCTTCTCCTTGGTTGTCGGCGATACCGCCTTTTCGGCGGGGGCTGGGGTTGTCGGCTCAGGGTCGGGTACCGCAGTAATGGCAGGGCGCCGGCGAAGGCCTCCGCCGGCGATGGAGCTGAACCTGTCGTCGGCGCCGGTCATGCGGTGGCCTCCTGCTGTTCTTCGTGGGCGGCGAGCCGCCGGATGAGCTGGTCGGTGAGTTTGATGTAGTCATCCGAGAGTGCTGGGGCGCTGCCGGGGAGGCGTTTGATGGGTTGGCCCGACCTCAGCGCTTCCCAGTACGGCTGGGCCCCCTCAACTTCCTCGGCGATCTCGTAGGCGAGCATTCCCCGGTCGCGGCACGCGCGGGCAGTGGCAGCACTCTCACGGATCATTTGCGGCAGCAGGAGGTCCTCGTCCATCCCTTCGAGCATGCTCTTGATGTTGGTCTCGGCGCCTTCGCGCACCTTCGTGGCGCTGGCGGAGACGCCGGCCAGGACGACCGCGAGGATGTCCAATCGGTGTTCGGGCGATCGGGCCTCTTCGACTCGTGCGGCGATGCTGCGCATCGCTTTGATGGACGAGGCGTCGAACCTGGTTGGGATGACGAGCCAGCGCGCGGCTCCCAGGGCCAGCAGTTGCAGGGTTTCGGCTACTGGTGGGGTGTCGATGATGACCAGGTCGTAGGTGGCGGCCAGGGGTGCGAGGGGTTTGGCGAGCATGTGGGCCACTCCCCCGCGGCGCTGCGCCCTGGCTGCCAGTGCTGCGGCGGTGTCGCTGAGGTATTCCCCGCCGGTGACGACGTCCAGGTTCTCGCGTACTCCAACTTTGGTGGGCTGGAGCGGGTCGCCGGTCAGGATGGCTCGCGTGAGTTGTTCGCCGTTGTCGTGGTCTCCGAAGTAGCCCAAGTCATCGCCGAGGTCGGACTGGGGGTCGAGCTCGACCAGGAGTGTCCGGAACCCCGCACGCGCGCTGACGCCGGCCACATTCGCTGCGATGGAGGTCTTGAGCACTCCCCCTTTTCCGGTCGCCACGCTGACGACTCTGGAGAGCTGCTGGTAGTCGATGTCCATACGTTGATTGTCCTGCATCTCGTCTGGTTGCCACGTACGCCGCGCCGTCAGATGTCCCATATCGGTCAACATCTGTTGTTTCGTGCGGGTGCACATAGAGGACTCCATGTGGGTCGCGTTGTGTGGAGCCAGATGGAGATCCGTCTGGCTTGGCGCTCTGGACTCAACTGCTGTACAGCCC